>DASQGM010000381.1:0-29015 GCA_035632615.1 bacterium
GGGTCCAAGTCGAGGAAATTCGCCGTGTACGGAAGCGATTCCGAATCCACCATCAAGGTCGCGATACTGTTGTAGTGATTCACGAGGAAGGCTTTGTACGCTCGCCCCCAACGCGGAACTTCGGGTGGCAAGACAGCACTGCTCACGATGGGCGGGAACTGGTTGGCTGCCGTGATGCGGCCGCCGCGAATGAACCCGAGACCCCCGTGGTCAAAGTTGTTTGCGTTGAAGTCGTCGATGGTCTGTCCCTGGGCGGACGGGCCGGTGAACCGGTTGAGCCGCCGTCCTGCGAACAACCCGGACACGGTGGAAATCTGGCGGGTCATATAGTACCGTCCGACTTGGCCCGCGTTGTTGCCCAGGCCGTTGGGGAAGCGCGGGCTGCGCGAAAGCAGAAGCAACCGTACATTCTCGAACGTGTACGCGGCCAGGATCACGACCCGTGCCGGCTGCAGGCGGATGCCCGCCGGCCCCAGGTACTCGACTCCGACCACTTCGCCACGAGCCCCGGTCACGACCCGGAGCGCTCGACACCCCGTGCGAATCTCCAGGTTCCCTGTCGCGAGTGCCTGGGGGACGACGGTCTCTAGCATGTTCCCCTTCGCTCCGACGTGGCAACCCAGGCGCGTACAGAAACTGCAATAGGTGCACGCCGCGCGACTATCGGATGGCTGCGTGAGAATGGCCGCAGGCATGGGGAATGGATGGTACCCAGCCTCGGCCGCCGCTTCGGCGAACAACGTCCCCAGCCCGGACGTTCGGAGCGGCGGCAGTCGGTACGGACGCTGGCGTGGCCCCTCGAACGGGTTCCCACCTGGCAGGAGTCTGCCCCGGACGTTGCCGGCTTGGCCGGACACGCCAAGCAACTCCTCCGCCAGATCATAATAGGGCTCTACGTCATCGTAGCTGAGCGGCCAGTCGGTCAGATCACTCCCTGTCGGCAACGCCGCCGCTCCGTACCGCGTCACGGTATTCGAGCGGGCCCGGAAGTCATCTGGATGGTACCGGAAGGAGATGGCGGCGTAGGCGAGCGAACTCCCGCCGACCCCGTTGGCCATGCGCTGGTAGTACGGCGTGGCCTGCCGCGGGCTCTGCGCATTCCGCCGCCAGGTGGGCAATTCTTGGTTGAACTTTGTTTCTCCCCACGCGTTGCGGAATCGTGACGACACGAGTTCGTCCATCACATACTCTCTGCCGCTTCGGGGCGGTCCTGCTTCGAGCGCCACCACACGCACACCGGCCCCGGTCAGCACGTATGCGGCCATGGCCCCTGCCGCGCCCAGGCCCACGAGACACACGTCAGCGTCTCGCGCTGTCGTCACGGGCGTTCAGGTCCCGTGTCCCGCGGCAGCGTGGTCTCCAACTCGCTGACGCTGCGGGGCTCGCGCACGATGCGCGCACCGACTTGCTGTTCCTCGGCTGTATAACCGACCTGGGCGCCCGGAAATCCGATGAGGCGCCACCCCAGCATCTGGCGGTTGCCGCCGTGCACGGGATCCGCAAATAGTCCCTCCCGGAGGTGCCGCCACACGAGGTCGAAGAATCCGGCAACGTCTTCGAGGCCGGACTTCTCGAGTTGACCGCACTCGAGGCGTGCGATCATCGCCTCCCGTTGCTGGTTCGTCAACTGCGAGAACGACTGCCCGTGTTCTCGACGAGCGACATCGTCGAGAGCCGCCAGGGCGCGACGGTAGATCGGTGCCAGATCGTTGTAGGGGCCGGCCAGCGCATGCTGGAGGTAGTCCAACACCCCGATCTCCAGCGCCCCCGGCCCATGTTCGTCGGCCGGAAACATTCCGTCGAGCAACGCTGACAGCGTGACCGTTTCGGCCGCCGTCAACGTCGCCGCCGAGGTGTCGATCGGGCCTTGCCGAGGGGATCCCGCGGCCGAGTCGAAGTCGGGTGTCACGGTCTCAATCCCCTGAGGACCTCTCTGACATATAAGCCGCACCGACGGCTAGAAGGCGACGAGGCGGAGTGCTACCGTACCCTGACGAAACGACCTCGCGCTGCCATTGGCGGCATCATGATAGTTGATTCGAAATCTAAGATCAAGCGCGCGTGAGGAGCGAATCGGATGACACGTTACGGGTCGGATCTCGTGGTCGACCTGCTCCGCGGGTTCGGGATGGAGTACGCTGCGATCAATCCGGGCGCAACGTTCCGGGGGCTTCACGACTCGCTCGTCAACTACGGCGGGAACGAACGCCCCGAGATCATCCTGTGCTGTCACGAAGAAATCAGCGTCGCGATCGCCCACGGATACGCGAAGGCCGCGGGCAAGCCGATGGTGGTTGGACTTCACGATCTCGTCGGGCTGCAACACGCCAGCATGGCGATTTTCAATGCATGGTGCGACAGGGTGCCCGTTCTCCTGCTTGGCGGTGCCGGGCCGATGGCGGTCGAACAGCGGCGTCCGTGGATCGACTGGATTCACACGGGGCTCGTCCAGGGGCAGCTGGTCCGTGATTACGTGAAGTGGGATGATCAGCCCAGCAGCATGCCCTCAATGACAGAAGCCCTGCTCCGCGCACACCGGATCGCCGTGACCGAACCGCAGGGCCCGGTGTACATTGCGCTCGACGCGGCACTTCAAGAGAGCCTGGTGCCGGCAGACACGCCGCTTCCCGAGATCGCCAGGTACGCCCTGCCGGAACGTCTGCAGGGGAATCCGAGCGCGTTGGACGCGGCGGTCGGGTTGCTGGCGCACGCCGAACGTCCGGTGATCCTCGCCGAGCGCCTTGGCCGGCACCCGGGTGCGTTCGACGCGCTGCGAGAGTTGGCGGAGCTCCTGGCATGCCCCGTGGTCGATCTGTACAGTCACGGGCGCCCGAATCTGGCCAACACACATCCGCTGGACCTCACCGCCGCCAAGAACGACCTGCTGCGCGAGGCGGACGTGATCCTCTCCCTCGACGTGATCGATCTCTACGGCGCCCTCGCCGAAACCAACCCGGCGACCCGCGAGCCCTCGATGATCGTTGGTGAGGGAACGAAGGTCATTCACATCACCCTCGATGATCTCGCGGTCCGATCTTGGGTGGCGGACTACCAGCGGCTTGTGCCCGTGGAGATCCACATCATCGCCGACACGGCGCTTGCGGTTCCCGCGCTCGTGGAACGGCTGAGGTCGCGCGCGGGTTCCGGGGACGAGCGGGCGGCTCGCTTTCACAGGCTCAAGGCGGCGCACGATGCGTCGCGTGAGGAAGGATGGCGGCAGGCACGCTCGCGATGGGACGACATGCCCATTTCCCCGGCGCGCCTCGCCGCAGAAGTCTGGGAGAGCATCAAGACCGAGTCCTGGGTCCTTGCCAACGGGGCGTTAGGCGGATGGCCGCGCCGGCTGTGGGAGTGGACACGTCACGACGCGTATCTGGGCTTCAGCGGCGGCGCGGGACTGGGCTACGGGCTTGGCGCGTCTATCGGGGCCGCGTTGGCCCATCGGAGGACCGGTCGGATCGTGGTGGATCTGCAGTCGGACGGTGACTTCTTGTATACTCCAAGCGCGTTGTGGACGGCGGCCCACCACCAAATCCCACTGCTCGTGGTGATGTGCAACAACCGATCCTACGGAAACGACGAGGTGCACCAAGAACTCGTGGCCCGCGCACGGAACCGGCCGGTGGAGAACAGAGTTGTTGGCATCCGCCTCGAGAGACCCCCGGTGGACTTTGCGGGGCTGGCTCGGTCCCTGGGCGTGCACGGCGAAGGTCCCATCGAAGTCCCCGGCGAGATCGGTCCGGCGCTGCGACGCGCGCTGCGCGTCATCAAGGATCAGGGACGGCCGGCGCTCGTAGACGTCGTCATCCGATAGGTGATGCGCCGCTTCCCGCCCGTCGAGGCGACGAGCCGGCGTGCGCACCCGCCCCGTGAACGGCTACGGCCGGTGGTCGTCGGCTTGGTCGACCGCGCCCGGGTGTGCCTCGAGCTTCGCCAGGACGAGCCTGCCGGCCTTGAGCACATGGGTCTCCATCAGCTTGCCCGCGTCCGCCGCGTCACGACGCCGAAGGGCGTCGATGATGGCCGGGTGATCGGCGAGGGTGGTCTCGACCCACCCCGGGATCGCTTCGTAAAAGTGGCGGGGGACGTAGTGGGAGGCGGTGCGCAGGAACCAGCGCAGGCGATTGGCGTCGGGCACGGCGTTGATCGTGCGGTGGAATTGGAAGTTCAGCGTCTCGATGTTTGACGTGCGCTCATCCAACGGCTGGTGCGCGCTGACCTTCACGATGTCGTTCTGGATCGCCTCCAGCCTCTCTAGAACGTCCGCCTCGATCGTGGTTGCCGCGTCCGCGGCGAGTTGCCCTGCGACGAACGCATGGACCCTGAATACATCTGCGATGTCTCGACGCCGCACAATCGCCACGCGAAACCCGCGCCGGGGCAACACTTCAATGAGCCCTTCGCTGACGAGCGTGACCAAAGCCTCTCTGACAGGCATGGTGCTTACCCCCAGCCGCTCCGCAATCGCCAGGGGCGCCATCCGCAGGTTCGCCGGGAAGATGCCCCCGATGATGCCGTCGCGGATGTACCGGGCGATTTCATCGCTGAGGCGGCGGTTGGGGAGCAGCGGGAAGTTGAGAAAGGCGTCTACGGGAGCTTGCGCGGCGGGGGCTACATCCACGCCGGTTTGCGCTCCTGCGGCTAGTTTCGTAATGAGACGAACCTCCTCGCTGGTAGGGAAAACCAACGACTCCACCGAAGCTCATGATAATTGATCCTCGATCTAAGATCAAGTATCCTATTCCTCGATGAGGGGGACGAACATGGAGAATTGCTCGGCTCGCCGGCACCTGCACTTCTGTACGAACGGCGTAAAGGCGGTGGCGCTCGCGTTGGGCCTGGCGTTGGCCCTCGCTGTGTCCACCACGGCAGCCGCGCCCAGCGGCGACTACAACTTGAGCGTGCTGGAAACGACGCCGGGCTTTTTCGACCTGCCGCTCTACGTCGTGATGCATGACGGCTATGCCACGGCCAACCACCTCATTCTGACCCTCGCCCAGTTTCAGACGGGGGGCGGCACGACGTCCCAGGTGTTTGCCGGAGGCACGGGCGACATCATGATGGGAGGAATGGATCTCCCGGTCCGGCTGGCACAGACGAAGACGCTTGATGTGACCGTTCTTGCCGACATGCTGCAACGCGGCGTGTTCGTGTTGGTGTCGAAGGCCGGCTCCCCGTATCACACGTTGCAGAGTCTGAAGGGCCAGATCGTGGGCATCAGCGGACCGGGGGCGTTCAGCGAGTTCGCGCTCCACGTTGCGCTCAAGAAGAACGGCATGGATCCCAACGATGTGCAGATCGCCGCGCTCGGCGGCACGCCTGCACAGTACGCCGCCGTGCTCTCGGGCAAGGCCACGGCCGTGCAGCTCCAGTCCCCGATCCTCGAGAACGCGCTCGCGCAACACACGGTGCAGCCGATTTACGACTTCCGGACGGAACAAGGGCTGCAGGCGGGCCTGGTGTTCACGGGGCGCACCGCGGCGGTCAGGGCCAATCCCGCTCCCTACATCGCGTTCATGCGTGCCTACCGGCAGGCGCTGCAAAAGATCCGGACCGATCCGGTCTACGCGATGAAGTGGGCGACCGAGGAATGGGGGTCGACAACTCCCGCAGCCAACCTCCAAATTCAGCTGGATTCGTACCTGCGCAACCCTGGGATTTGGTCTCTCGACGGCGTGTTCACCGTCGTGATGTACAACAACACGCGCGAGTTGCTGCTCGGCTCGGGGCTGTTCACCGAACCGGGCTTTCCCACCTACAAGCAGCTCACACAGTACGCGCCGCCGTTGCAGTGACACCGGCGGTCCCGAATCGAGCAGAGCGAGGGAGTGACGCCAACGGCCTTGGGGCGCGATAGGGCGGGCGGCGACGCGGGCGGCGGGCCGGTGGGACCGAGCGGCGCCGAGGTCGTCTCCTCGTCCCTCACCCGGGGGGCCTCGATCGAAGTGTCGGGCGTCACGGTCCGCTACGCCGCGGCCGCGAGCGCGGGAGGGCCGCACCAGGGTACGCTTGCGATCGACGACATCTCGTTCCGCGTGAGGCCTCAAGAGATCGTGGTCATCGTGGGACCCAGCGGGTGCGGAAAGTCGACGTTGCTCAAGGCGGTGGCTGGGTTGTTACGGCCCTCCCGCGGCTCGGTGCGGGTGATTCAGCCGGAGGCGGCGGCGCCGCGCGTCGGATTCGTGTTCCAGTCCGACGCGTTGCTGCCGTGGCGGACGGCGGTGCAAAACGTCGAGTTGGCCGTGCGGCTGGCGGGCGAGAGCAGCCGGGTCGCGGGGGCGCGGGCCGCGCACCTCATGCGAGAACTCGGACTCGGCGACTCGTGTGACAAGTACCCGGCCCAGCTCTCGGGCGGGATGCGGAAGCGCGTGGCGCTGGCGCGGGCGCTGGCCTACGAGCCGGCGGTCTTCCTGATGGACGAGCCGTTCAGCGCGCTGGACGCGAATACGCGCATCCATGTCGGGAACTTCTTTCTCCGGATCGTGGAACGGTTCGGCCAAAGCGTGGTGTTCGTCACGCATGATATCGACGAGGCGGTCGCGTTGGGGGACCGCATCCTGGTGCTGTCGCGTGGACCGGGGCGCCTGGTGGGAACGTTTGACGTCGCGCTGCCGCGGCCGCGGGACTACTACAAGAGCCGGTTCGAGGACGGCTTCCGGGAGTTGCAGAAGCGCGTGTTCGACCTGATCGGTTAGGAGAGTCGACTCAAGCACAAGGGAGGAGACGCTGTGGCAAAGACGCTCGAGGGTTCGGTCGCGATCGTAACGGGTGCCGCCGGCGGCATCGGGCAGGCCTACGCGAAGGGGCTTGCGGAGCAAGGTGCGGCCGTCGTCGTGGCCGACCTGAACGGAGACGGCGTAGAGAAATTCGCTTCGCAACTCACCTCGGAGGGCTTTTCCGCGTTCGCCACGACCCTGGACGTGACCGACCCGGCGTCCGCCCAGGCCATGGTGGACCGCACCCTCTCGAAGTTCGGGACCATCGACATCCTCGTGAACAACGCCGCGGTCATGGCCGAGATCCCGCACGGCGGTCTCAGCGACATCCCTCTTGATTGGTGGGAACGGGTGATGCGCGTCAACGGCACCGGGATCCTGATCTGTTCGCGCGCGGTCATTCCCACGATGAAGGCGAAGCGCAGCGGCAAGATCATCAATCAATCGTCCGCGGCGGCGTTCTTGCCCGGCAGCGTGTATCGAATCAGCAAACACCTCGTGGTGGCGATCACTGCCGGATTGGCCGTCGAGCTCGGCCCCCACAACATCAACGTGAACGCCATCGCGCCTGGCTTGATCGCGAGCGAAGCCGGATTCCGAGCCGCCGGACCGATCGGCTCACCGCAGCGGACGGCCCGGTACAAGACGATCCCGCACGCCCGTCCGGATCGTCCGCCCACGGATCTGGTGGGCACGCTGCTCCTGCTGGCGTCTCCTGCCGGAGACTTCATCAACGGACAGACCATCAACGTCGACGGCGGGTGGGTCATCCGCCTGTGATGGCGATCGGCCTGCATCGGGGGAATGCGGCGGGCCGCGGTGACGCGCCGCGTGGGGGGCGCGTCGCGCGATGAGCCTGCACGTGGGCCTGGGCCTCTTCACCGGGCAGGTTCCCCCCGGCGATGCTCGGTCTGTCGCTGACGAGTACGGGGACATCCTGGCGCTGGCCGGGGTCGCCGAGGAGATCGGGTTCGACTCGTTCTGGGTGTCCGAGCACCACGGCGCGGCCGACTCCTACCTGCCGTCGCTCACGGTCATGCTGGCCGCGGTCGCGGCGGTGACGAAGCGCCTGCTGCTTGGGACCGCGGTCGTGCTCGGCCCGTTTCAGCATCCGCTTCGGTTTGCCGAAGACTGCGCCGTGGTGGACCAACTCTCCCGCGGTCGGCTCATCATCGGCATCGGCTCCGGGTGGCGGCAGGAAGAGTTCAACGCGTTCGGGATCCCGCTCGCCGAGCGGGCCGGGCGCACTACTGAACTCGTGAAGATCTGCCGGGCGGCGTGGGATCAGGAACGGTTCTCGTTTCATGGGCGATACTTCTCCTACGACAATGTGCGCGTCACCCCAAAGCCGTTCGGGCATCTCAAACTGATGCTCGGCGGTCGGGCGCCTGCAGCGCTCGCGCGCGCCGGACGTCTCGCCGATGGATACATGGGTACGCCGCAGAATCGGATCGAGGAGTTCCGCGCGGACGTGGGCACCTTCGACGCCGCGGCGCGGGGCGCGGGACGGGTTGCGGAGCGTCTGTCGGTCGGCTTTCACGTGAACGCCTGGGTGTCCCCCGATGGGGCGATTCCTGAGTCCGTGCGGCAGGCGATGTGGCACCAGATCGGTACGTACATGGCGTGGCACGCGGCCGAAGAGAGCGGCAACCCCTCGTCCCCGCTGCCGCCGATCGACGACGGCATCGTCCGGGCACGTGCGTTCGCGGGCACCCCGGACGACGTGGTGCGCCAGGCTCGTCCGTGGGTCGAGGGATTCGGGCAGCGCGAGCTCCACGTCATCTTCCGACTGCACTACCCCGGCATGCGACGCCGAGACGCGGAGCGGGCGATGCGGCTGTTCGCCGCGGAGGTCATTCCCCCGCTCAAGCGGCTCACGGGCGTCACCCGACCCGAAGGCTCCGGCGGCAATGCCTGAGCCGCGCCGGCGCCTCCAAGGCGGCGGCCGAAATCACCCGAGGGCAAGGTGACGGCCGTGGACCACACCACCGACGTGATCGTCACCTTCGTGGACGGCCTCGCGTTGCCCATGATCCCGGCGCGGACCCTCCACGAGGCGAAACGGCGGCTCGTCGATTCGTTGGGCTGCGCCATTGGCGCGATCGACAGCCGGCCCGCCGCGATCGCGCGCGACCTCGCGAGCGACGTGACGAGTGCGCTCCCGGCCACCGCGATCGGGCTGCCCCGGCCGACGTCGACCGAGATGGCGGCGTTCACGAACACCGTCATGTTGCGCTATCTCGACTACAACGACACGTATTTCTCGCCCCGGGGCGGCGGCGGGCACCCGAGCGATCTGATCCCGACGTCGCTCGCGGTTGGGCAGGCGGTGGGCGCGAGCGGGGCCGATGTGTTGCTCTCCGTTGTCCTGGCGTACGAGGTCGTTGGTGCGCTGGCCGGCACGGTCAGGATTCGCGAACGGGGCTGGGATCAGGGATTGTTTACGGTCGTCGCCAGCGCGATGGCGGCAGGTAAGCTGCTGCACCTGTCGCGGAGTCAATTGGCCCACACCGTCTCGCTCGCAATCACCCCCCACGTGCCGACGCGCCGGACGCGTGCGGGAGAGCTCTCGATGTGGAAGGGGTGCGCGACCGCCGCCACAGCCCGAAACGGCGTGTTCGCCGCGGCGCTTGCGGAACGGGGCATGACGGGGCCGCCGAGCCCCTTTGAGGGAGCCCACGGCATCTGGGAGCAGGTCACGGGGCCGTTTCAACTGGATCTCACGATCCCGCAGCCGGGGGCGTTCGTGGTGGAGCGGACGCACCTGAAGTCACGCCCCGCGGAGTACAATTCCCAGGGTCCGCTCGACCTGATCCTGGCCATGCGCGGCGAGATCGAGGTCGAGAACATTGAACGGATCGACGTCGAGACGTATTGGCTGACGTACAGCGAAATCGGGAGCGAACCGGCCAAGTGGGATCCGCAGACGCGGGAGACGGCCGACCACAGCCTTCCGTACTTGTTGGCGGTGGCGCTTGTCGACGGCGAGGTGGGGCTTCGCTCCTTCGTGCGGGAGCGAATCCTGGATCCGACCCTGCGGCCGCTGATGAAGCGGATCTTCGTCACGGAGCGGGCCGAGTTCACGCAACGGTTTCCGGCCGAGATCAAGTGCCGGATCTCGATCCGGCTGCTTACGGGACAGAGCATCGAGCGGGAAACCTCGTATCCGCGCGGACACGCCCGGAATCCGCTGAGCGACGAGGACGTGGACCGGAAGTTCGACAGCCTCGTCGACGGACGCGGCGAAGCGGACGCGCAGGTGTGCAACGAGATCCGGAGGACGCTCTGGACGCTGGACCGCGTGCCCAACGTCGCCACGGTGCTTGACCGGCTCGGCCAGCTCCGCACGAGCCCGCCCGGCGCCGACGTGCGCGCGTAGCGGCCACGATCGTCCGGGTTCGTCAACGGGAGGGCGCGGGATGGCCAGGACGAGGTCTGGCGCAGGCACGCTTCTCGAGCAGGTTGTCGCGCAAGGGTTGAGCGGCACATTCTGAGGTCGGGAGACACGAGCGTGCACCTTGGAGAGCAGCTGGTCGATCGACTGATCGCGTACGGCGTCCGGCACGTGTTTGGCTGTCCGGGCGGACAAACGCTCCCGCTCTATAACGGGATCGCCAAGCGGCTTGGCCGGATCGACCACGTGCTCATGCGCGACGAGCGGAGCGCCGCGTACGCGGCGGATGCCTACGCGCGCGCCACCGGCACGCTCGGCGTCTGCGACGCGACCGTAGGACCGGGTGCCAGCAATCTGGTCTCGGGGCTGGTGGAGGCCTACACGTCGTCGGTCCCAGTGCTCGCCATCGTCTCCGACATCCCGCGCCGCTGGGAGCACCGTCGCCACCTCGGATCGGCGTCGCAGGGCTTCGAGCAGCGACGCTTCCTCGAACCGTGTGTGCGGTGGTACGGGCGTGTCGAGACGAACGACAACTTGGCCGAGATCCTCCACGCGTGCGTCCGGATCGCCACCTCCGGGCGTCCCGGGCCGGTCGTGCTCGAGATCCCCGCCGACGTCTTCTACGGGCCGGCCGGCGCCGAAGAGTTTCCCGCCGCGCCGCAGTGGGCGGCTTTTCCCAGGCTCGGGTCTGCTCCCGACCCGGCGGCGGTGGAGCAGGCCACGGCCCGGCTGCGGGCCAGCAGGACGCCGATCATCGTCGCCGGGGGTGGCGCGCTGCGGGCTGGCGCCGGGCCGGACCTCCAGGCGCTGGCGGAGATGCTGCGGTGTCCGATCGCCACCACGGTCACCGGGAAGGGGGTCATCCCGGAGACGCATCCGCTTTCCGCCGGAGTGACCGGGTCGTTTGGCATTCCGATGGCCAACACGTTGCTCGCGGAAAGCGATTGCGTGGTGTTTGTCGGCACAAAGGCCGGGCAGTCCGCGACGCTCTCGTGGACGCTCCCCGCGCCGGGCACGCCGGTGATTCACATCGACATCGACCCCGAGGAGCTTGGAAGGAACTTTCGCGACTCGATCGGGATCGCGGCGGACGCGCGGCTCGGGGCCCGGGGTCTCGCCGACGCGCTGCGCGACGCGCAGGTGAACAGCGCGTGGGACCTTGAGCGCATCAGCGCCATGCGCCGCGAGTGGTGGCAGGGTCCGATCGCGTACAAAGAAGCCCCCAGGCCGGGCATTCTGAAGCCGCAGGACGTGGTGCGGGTGGTCGGGGCGCTCATGTCCGACCGCGACGTGCTGGTCACGGACGCGAGTCTCGCGTCCGGCTGGGGAGCCGGCCGCTGGCAGGTCAAGGCCAGCGGCCGCCGGTTCTTCGCCCCCCGCGGCCTGGCCGGGCTGGGGTGGGGGTTGCCCGCCGCGATCGGCGTCGCCGCGGCCGTGCGCGACCTCGAGACCGGAGGCCGGGTCGTCTGTCTCGCCGGCGACGGCGGCTGGGCGTACTCGATGGCGGAGGTGGAACCTGCCGCGCGCATGGGCCTGCCCATCGTCTCGGTGGTGCTCAACAACAGCAGCCTCGGCTGGATCAAGCACGTCGCGGCCAGCCGATTTGCCCATGAGATGGTGTCGGAGGGCTTTCTCGACGTCAAGTTCGCGGACGCCGCCGGGGCGTTGGGCGCCGCCGCGGAGCGGGTCGATGCCCTGGACCGGTTCGAGGCCGCGTTCCGCGCCGCCATGCGGGACGAGACGTCCCGTCCGTGGGTGATCGAGGTGCGGTCGTGCGACGTTGAGACGCCGGTGCTCCAACCTCCGGCGGGCACTGCGAGGGGCGGATATTGAACGGACCCGCCCAATGTCCGGGATCGGTCTCGAGCGCGCGCCGCGGATTGCGCTCAGCACGCCCCCGCGCGGTCGCGGCCGCAGTCCAGGTGGGCGCGCGGCTGGTGGAGATCACACGAAAAAGGAGTCGCCGATGTCGCTGAGGACGGAACCCGAGAGCGCGCCGAACGAACCGCAGGTCACGGGGAGCGCAGGCCCCGCCGGGACGCCGAGGACGCCGCTGGTGCGGAGACTGTGGTCTCGGGACGCCGCGCTCCGGATCGGCATCCTCGCGGTCGTGCTCGCCTCGTGGCAGTGGTGCGGTGAGTTCGTGATCGGCGTCAACTGGGTCAGCAGCCCCGCGTTGGTGTTTCAGCGCCTGGTCAGCATGACGCGGGACGGATCGCTGGCGCGCAACACGGGCGCGACGCTGCAGGAGACGCTGCTCGGGTTGATCGCCGGGATCCTGCTCGGGGTGGTTGGCGGGATTCTCATCGCGCGCGCGCCCGCCGCGGTCGCCAAGGCCGTCGACCCGTATCTGATCGGGGTCTATAGCCTGCCCCGGGTGGCGCTCGCTCCGTTCTTCATCCTCTGGTTCGGCATCGGGTTGGTGTCCAAGGTGGTGCTGGTCGTCTCCGTCGTGGGGTTCGTCGTCCTCTTCAACGTTCGAACGGGGATGGAATCGGTGGATGTCGATATCATGGACGCGTTGCGGAGCATGCGCGCGAACCGGTGGGAGATGATCCGCTACGTCATCATCCCGTCGTTGGTTCCATGGATCCTGTCGTCGGTCAAGATCGCCGTCGGGATCGGGTTCGTGTCCGCCGTGGTCGGAGAGATGGTCGGGTCCACGAAAGGGCTGGGGTGGTACGTCACGCAGTCCCTGAACCAATTCGACATGACCGGAGGCGTGACGTCGCTGATCATCATGGCGGTCCTGGCGCTGATCCTGTACAGCATCGTGGGGACCATCGAGCGGCGCGTGTGTCGCTGGCAGGCCAGCTCGACCGCGGCGAGGACGGTGCCGATGTGAACCGGCGCCGTCGGGGCGTCGCGCCCGTGGACGGTCGGTGCCGCGCCGGCGTCGCCGCGAAGAACGATCTGGCGCTCGGGGATCTGCCGGGCCCGTGTCGGGAGGGAGCAGGGTGCGATTTGCGCGGGTAGGGCGCAGCGGGCTGTCGGTCAGCCGGTTGTGTTTGGGTTCGATGTACTTCGGCGGTACGACGCCGGAGCGCGAGGCTGTGCAAATGATGGGTGCCGCACTGGACGCCGGCATCGTCTTCTGGGACACCAGCAACATGTACAACGCCGGGCGGAGCGAAGAGGTCGTTGGGCGCGGCCTGCGCGAGTTGGGGGCGCGGGACGGCGTGGTGCTCGCGAGCAAGGTCTTCTATCCGATGGGGGAGGGCCCGAATGACCGCGGGGCCGGTCGACGCCACATCCTGCAAGAATTGGACGCGCAACTGCGGCGCTTGCAGACCGAGTGGATCGATCTCTACTATCTCCATCGTGCCGACTTTGAGACACCGCTTGACGAGACGAGCGAGACCCTGAACGCGTGCGTGTCCGCCGGCAAGATTCGATACTGGGCGACCAGCACGTTTCCGGGCTGGCGCATGGCGGAGGCGTGGTGGCGCTGCGAACGACGGGGATGGAGCCACCCGATCTGTGAGCAGGCTCCGTACAATCTGCTGGACCGGCGCATCGAGGGCGAGCGGCTGGCGTTCCTGCGCGAATACGGCTGGGGGCTGGTCAGCTGGTCCCCGCTCGCGGGCGGGCTCCTCAGCGGGAAGTACGCCGCGAGCGCCATGGATGCGCCGCCCGCCGGAACACGGCTCGCCGACCTGCAAGAACGGTACCGGCGTCGCGTCGGTACGCCGGGGCTGTCCAAGGCCGAGGAGCTGGCGCGCTTGGCCCGTCGGGCCGGCATCGAACCGATCCACCTCGCGATCGCCTGGCTGTTGCACCAGGTCGGGCTCACGGCCACTGTGATCGGGCCCCGCACGCTGCAGCAAATGCAGGCGTACATCGACGCCGTGGACGTCGCCCTCGATCGCTCGATCCTCAGGGACGTGGACGCGATCGTGCCCCCGGGCTCGGCGTTCGCTGATTTTCACGACACGTCCGGTTGGTACGTGGGAACCTTGACGGACGCCGGCTGATACGCACGCCCTCGCAACGGCGGCTCCCGCGGGGGATCAGCGCCGTTGGAGATGCCCGGTTCGGAGGAGGCGCCTCCGGCTCGGCTCGACCGTGGGCGCGAGGGCCGGCGCGTCGGAGGAGCGGTGATGGGTCTCGAGGAGGACTGGCATGGGTGAAGAGACGATCGTGGCCCGGCTGCGCAAGCTCGAGGACGAGCGAGACGTCGTGCGAACCTTGTATCGATACGGACACGCCCTCGACTACGGGCCCGAAGCCGCGTTCCTGGACGTGTTTACCGAACACGGCAAGTGGATGCGCGTCGCCGGGCGGAAGCCCGCGCGCAGCTTCGAGGGAGCGCGCGGACTGGCCCAGATGTTTCGCGATCACACTCACGCGCCGGAATTCTATCACAAGCACGTGGTGGTCAATCCGCAAGTCGACGTCGAGGGGGACACGGCGACGGCGCTCAGCTACTTGATCTTCGTCAACGACCACCCCGACGGTCCCTACATCCGAGCGTTCAGTCGCTGCCGGGACCGCCTGGTGAGATGCCCCGACGGGCGTTGGCGCATCGAAGCGCGCAGGGCGGAACTGGAGTCCTGGGCGGACCGGGACTTTCCCCCGGCGCCATGGACGACCCTGCCGCCGGAAGTCCGATAGGAGCAAGCCAGGTGGAGACGTGAGTCATCATCGACGCGAACAGGGGGAGTTGTGAAGATGAGTCAGCGGTCCGGCAGGCGAGCGGTGGTTGGCACGATCGATGCGGGCGGCGTGTACTGCTCCCGCGCGGCGGCGGGGGGAGGGTTCGTCTTCCTCGCCGGCACCGCGATGGACGAGACGGGGCGGCTGCCCGACGCCGCGAGGCCTGCCCCGCCCTACGAGTCCTCGGCGGCCGCGCAGGCGCGGGCGCAGACGCGTTACCTCTTCGGGAGATACCGGGACATGCTCCCGGCGATCGGGTCCTCCGTTCTCGACATCGCCCAACTCGAGCAGTACGTGAAGCTGAAGGTGCATACGGATGGGTACTTCAAAGTGGCCCTCGGGCCCGAATTCATGGACAAGTCCCGACCCGGGGGCGCGACGGCGGAGGTCGGCGCGTACGTCCCCGACGAAGCCGTCATCAGCATCACGGGTCTGGCGATCGTCCCGGACGAGACGTCGGGCCTCACCAAGAGCTATCCCGGGCTCGACCCCTCAAAGCCGGCCGGTCAATTCCCCGAAATGGTCGCGGCCGGCCCGTACCTGTTCACGACGTACTATCCGACGGACAGCAAGACCGGGATTCACCCGGCCGTTCGGACGGAAGACTGGAACTGGCGGGGGAGCGAGATCCGCAACGAGGCCGAGTACTGCGTAGAGGTCATGAAGACGCGACTGACCGCGGTGGGGGCATCCCTTGCCGACATCGTGGACTACACGCTGTTCTTGGCCGACGTCGGCGATCTCTACGAGTTCGACCTCTCGTTCGGTCAGGCGCTCGGCCAGCCCGCGCCGACCCGGACCGTCATCCCGGCGCAGGGATTCGCGAACCCGCGGAGAGAGGGCGCGGTCGGTCACGCCCAGGGCGCCCTTCGCATGGAGGCGCAGTTTAGGTGCCTGCGGCCTGGACACGGCGTTGAGAAGGTGGTCGTCCCGGGCCCGGGCGCGGGGTTCGGGTACCAGTCCGCGGGGATGCGCGTCGGCGCGCTCCTCTGGATGTCGAGTCAGGTCGCCGACACGGAGCAGCGAGGGGCCGGTGCCGCGCGGGAAATCGACAATATCTTTGAGAAGATTGATACGACCTGCCGGAACGGCGGTACGCACCTCGGGAATCTGCTGAGGCTTCGAGCGCTCGTGACGCGACCGGGCGACGCGCTGGCCGTCTACGCGGCGCTGCGGCGGGCCGTGCCGAGCAATCCGCCGGCGGTGTGCATTGTCGTCGTCCCCTCTCTGTACGTGAGTGGATGCTCAGTCGCACTTGATGCGGTGGCGTACGTCGGCAGGGCCTGATCGTGCCAGAGGGCGGAGAACGACTCCGCGACGGAGGGACTCATGAGCATTGACCTGACGGACGACCAGCGGCTGATCTGCGAGGCCGTCCGGGACTTGTGCGCCAAGTACCCGGACGCGTATTGGCGAACGCTGGACGAGACCAGCGCCTATCCCGATGCGTTCATTCAGGCGCTGTCCGAGGGCGGCTGGCTCGCCGCGCTGATCCCGGAGGCGTACGGCGGCACGGGGCTGGGGATCACGGAGGCGTCGCTCATCCTCGAGGAGATCAACCGCTCGGGTGGCAACGCCGCCGCCTGCCACGCGCAGATGTACATCATGGGGACGCTGTTGCGCTACGGCAGCGAGGCGCAGAAGCAGCGGTGGCTGCCGGCGATCGCGTCGGGCGCGCTGCGGTTGCAGGCGTTCGGTGTGACGGAGCCGGGCGCCGGTTCGGAGACCACGCGGATCCAAACCTCCGCGGTGCGGCGGGGCGACCGCTACGTCGTGAACGGGCAGAAGGTGTTCATCTCGCGCGCGGAGCACTCGGACCTCATGTTGCTGCTCGCGCGGACGACCCCGTACGATGAGGCGACGGACAAGACGCGCGGGCTGTCGGTGTTCATGGTGGACCTCAAGGAGGCCGTGGCGCGCGGGACGATCCAGATCAAGCGGATCCGGACGATGCTCAACCACCACACCACCGAGCTGTTCCTCACCGACCTCGAGGTGCCGGCCGAGAACCTGATCGGCGCCGAGGGGATGGGGTTCCGCTACATCATCGACGGCTGGAACGCGGAGCGAATCCTGATCGCGGCGGAGTCGATCGGGGACGGGCGGTGGTTCATCGAGCGCGCGACGAAGTACGCGACGGAGCGCATCGTGTTCGGCAAGCCGATCGGGGCGAACCAGGGCGTGCAGTTCCCGCTCGCGCTGTCGCACGCGCACCTGGAGGCGGCGAACCTGATGCGGTTCCACGCGGCCGCGCTGTTCGACCAGGGGAAGCGGTGCGGGGCGGAGGCCAACATGGCGAAGCTGCTCGCCGCGGACGCGGCGTGGGAGGCGGCGAACGCATGTCTCGACACGCACGGGGGGTTCGGGTTCGCCGCGGAGTACGATGTCGAGCGGAAGTTCCGCGAGACCCGCCTGTACGCGGTGGCCCCCGTCAGCAACAACCTCGTGCTCGCCTACCTCGGCCAGCACGTGCTCGGCCTGCCCAGGTCCTACTGACGGCTCCGCAGCCGGGCGGGCACGCGAAGGGGAGGAACGAGATGACGCGCACGATCGCACAGGGCCGCTACTACGAGGACTTCCACGTGGGGGACGTGTACGAGCACCCGTACGGGCGCACGGTGATCGACGCCGACAACGTCTGGTTCACGAATCTCACGCTCAACACGAACCCCGTGCACTTCGACTACGCGTTCGCCGCGCAGACGGAGTTCGGCCGGCCGCTGGTGAACAGCTGCTTCACGCTGTCGCTCGTCACGGGGATGTCGGTGATCGACATCAGCGAGAACGCGTTCGCGAACCTCGGCTGGGACAAGGTCCAGTTGCCCGCGCCGGTGTTCGTCGGGGATACCCTGTACGCGGAGAGCGAGGTGCTGGAGATGCGCGAGTCGCGCTCGCGCCCGGCGGTCGGCGTGGTGCGGTTCCGCACGCGCGGCTACAAGCAGGACGGCACCGTCGTGATCGAGTACGAACGGACGATCATGGTGTACAAGCGGGGGCAGTCCCCCCGCCGCGCGCGTCCCCGCCCGAAGGGCGTGGCGTAAGACGATGCCGGGCATCCTGGACGGGGTCCGCGTCCTCGACCTCACGCGCAACTTCGCCGGGCCGTGCTGCACGCAGATCCTCGGCGACCTCGGCGCCGACGTGGTCAAGGTCGAGCGCCCGGGGCCGGGCGACGACACGCGGGAGTGGCGACCGCCGGACTGGAACGGCGTCAGCACGTCGTTCATGAGCTTCAACCGCAACAAGCGCAGTCTGGCCGTGGACCTCGACGATCCGGACGGGCAGGCGATCGTCCGGCGTCTGGCGCTGCGCTCGGACGTCGTGGTCGAGAGTTTCCGGTACGGCAGCCTGGCAAAGCGGGGGCTGGACTACGCGCGCGTGTCCACCGAGAATCCCCGGGTCGTGTACTGCTCGATCAACGGGTTCGGCTCAACCGGGCCGCTTCGCGACCGGCCGGGGTACGACCCGGTCGTGCAGGCGTACTCCGGCATCATGAGCATCACCGGCGAGCCGGGCCGGCGCCCCCTCCGCACCGGACCGTCGATCGTGGATATCGGCACCGGGATGTGGTGCGGGCTGGCGGTGGTCGGCGCGCTGTACGCCCGGGAGCGGACCGGGCGGGGCGCCAGGATCGAGAGCAGCCTGCTCGAGACGGGCGTCGCGTGGGTCGGCTACCACTTGATCGGGTACTTCGCCACCGGCCGGGTGCCGGGACCGGTCGGTTCCAGCGCGTCGATGATTGCGCCGTACGAGGGCTTCGCCACCCGCGACGGGCACCTCCAACTGGCCGCCGGGAACGACACGATCTTCGCGCGGTTGTGCCGCGTGCTCGACCTCGCGGAGCTGCCGGCCGACCGGCGGTTCCGCACCAACGCGGACCGCGTCGCGCACCGCGAGGAGCTGCACGAGATACTGGAGGCCAAGTTCGTCACGCGATCCGCGCGGGAATGGGAGGAGACACTGTCGGCCCACGAGGTGCCGTGCAGCCGTGTCCGCAGGCTCGACGAGGTCACGCGGGATCCGCAGGTCGCGGCCCTGAGCATGTTCCCGTCGGTTCCGCACCCGGCGATTCCGGATCTGCGGCTCGTCGATCAGCCGTTTCGGATCGACGGCGAGCGGGCGGCGCGGCTGCAACCGCCCCCGAGCGTGGGGCAGCACACGGACGAGATCCTCGCCGACTGCGGGTACGGGGCTGCGGAGATCGCGGACCTGCGGGGGCGCCGGGTGATCGGATAGCGGCGTCAGGCCGCTCCGCCCCAGCGGATCGCGCACGCGCCCCACGTGTAGCCGGCGCCGAACGCTACCATCACCCCGAGGTCGCCGGTCCGCACGCGTCCTGCCTCGACCGCCTCGTAGAGCGCGACCGGGATCGAGGCCGCCGACGTGTTCCCATACCGCTGCACGTTGACGAAGAACTTGTCCATCGACACGCCCAGCCGGACCGCGACGGAACGGATGATCCTGAGATTGGCCTGGTGAGGAATGACGAACGAGAGGTCTTCCGCGGCGAGGTGCGCGCGGCGCAGCGCCTCGGCAGCCGCCTTGGGCATCGTCTGCACCGCGAACTTGTAGACCTCGGGCCCGTTCATCCACAGATAGTGGTCGCCGCGCTCGACCGTCTCGCGGGACGCGGGGCACCGGCTGCCGCCTGCCTTGAGGTTAAGGTGATGCCGCCCCTCGCCGCACCCGCCGAGCGCGAACGACAGAAACCCGCTTCCCGGCTTCGCCGGCCGGAGCACGGCGGCGCCGGAGGCGTCGCCGAAGAGCACGCACGTCGAACGATCGCGCCAGTTCGTGATGCGGGAGAGCGTGTCGGCCCCGACCACGAGGACCGTGTGCGCCTGGCCGGACACGATCGCGCCGTGCGCGACGCTGAGGGCGTAGACGAAGCTCGAGCAGGCGGACGAGACGTCCAGGCACCCCACGGTGCGCGCCCCGAGCCGTTCCTGAAGCAGGCACGACACGTTTGGGAACGACATGTCGGGAGTGGCCGTGCCGACGATGATCAGGTCGAGATCGCTGGGGCCGACGCCCGCGGCTTGGAGCGCTTCCTTCGCCGCGCCGTGGGCGAGGTCCGAGGTGGCTTCCCCCGCATCGGCGATCCGGCGTTCCTCGATGCCGGTGTGGCTGCGAATCCACTCGTCGGTGGTGTTCACCGTGACGGCGAGCGCTTCGTTGGTCAGGACGTGCTCGGGCACGTATCGTCCTAACCCCACGATGGTGGATCCGGTTTCCATGAGCGGTGCCTCCGTCGTGCGTGCGTCTGGTCGGCGCCGTGACGTCGGGGCACGGCTGCGTCCCGCTAGGGCCCGGCCGGGGCCACGTCCCTCCAAGATCGCCACGCCCGGTCCGGCCGTCTCTCGGGCCCCGAAGCGTCCTTCGGGTTGGGCGGGTGCGCGGTCCGCGAGGAGTCCCCGGTGCGCCGCGGAGCGGCGAACTCGGGCGCGCTCGGACGGCGGAGGGCTGACCCCCCACCAAATTCAAAGCGTATCGTATTTCGAGCACCCGCACAAGGGCTCGGACGCGGGATTCCCGGGTTCATGACAGACCGGCGCGCCGGGGCAGAGGAGCCGTTCGCGCCGCGCCAGAACCCAGGCGCGTGGCGCGGGCCAGGCACGGGGCGGAACCTGCCGGCACCGCCCGTGGAGGGCGCAGCGTGAGCCTGTACTACGAGGACGTCGAGGTCGGACAGGTGTTCGAGACTCCCGGCCGCACGATCACGGAGGCGGACGTGGTCGCGTTCGCGGCGCTCTCGAGCGACTGGAACCCGATCCACACCGACGCGGAGTTCGCCAAGGCAACGCCGTTCGGGCAGCGAATTGCGCACGGCAACCTCGGGATCGCGATCGCGATGGGACTCACGGTACGGCTGGGTCTGTTCACCGAGACGATGATCGCGGTGCCCGGGTTGGAGTGGTCGTTCAAGGCACCGGTGTTCATCGGCGATACCGTCCACGTCCGGATGCGGATTGCAGGGAAGCGGCTGACGTCGAAGGGGGACCGGGGGCTCGTGGAGCGCCAGATCCAGCTCGTGAACCAGCGGGGCGACGTGGTGCAGGAGGGGACGGCACCCTTGCTCATCAAAGTGCGGTCGTCAAAGAAGGAGGGGTGACGTGGATCCGCTGTTGCACGGCCGGGTCTCGTTGATTACCGGCGCGGCGTCAGGGATCGGCCGTGCCGTGGCTCTTCGGTTTGCGGCGGAGGGCAGCGACGTCTTTGTCTTCGACCTGAACGACGCCGGGGCGCGCGAGACGGCAGACGCGGTGCGGGCGCTCGGACGCCGCGCGGGGAGCGCACGGGTCGACGTGTCCGACGCGGCGCAGGTCGAGTCCGGCGTGGCGGACGCGGAGGCGGCGTTCGGCCGGATCGACGTCCTCGTGAACAACGCCGGGCTGACGCGCGACTCGACGATCGCGAAGATGGCCGAGACCGACTGGGATCTGGTGGTGGACGTGCACCTGAAGGGGACGTTCCTGTGCACGCGGGCGGTCGGCGCGAGGATGCGCAAGGCAGGGCGGGGCGCGATCGTGAACCTGTCCTCGATCTCCGCGAAGTTCGGCAACTTCGGCCAGGCGAACTACGCGTCTGCCAAGGCGGGGATCGTCGCGCTGACGAAGGTGACGGCGCGGGAGTATGCCCGCTACGGCGTGCGCGCCAACGCGATTCAGCCGGGCATCATCGACACCGCGATGACGCGGGTGCTCGGGGAGGAGGCGCTTGCGAAGCGCGCGCAGGAGACCCCGCTCGGCCGCATCGGGCAGCCCGAGGAGGTCGCGAACGTCGCGCTGTTCCTGGCGAGCGACCTCGCGAGTTTCGTCACGGGGGTCGTCATCGAGGTGACCGGCGGGCGGCACATGTAACCCGGCGGCCGCACAGGGTCCGGCCCGCGCGCCGGAGAAGGCTATGGCGGACGACTCAACGCCTCCGCCGAGGTGCCCCCGGGATGGACGACCTGAACGCGCTGAAGAGCAAAGTGTGCGCCGAAGTCGATGCGATGCGCGCGACGTTTGTCGGCCTGAGCCGCCGGATTCATGCGACGCCCGAGATCGGGTTGCAGGAACACCAGGCGGCGCAGTGGCTCACCGGGCTCCTCCGGGAGCACGGTTTCGCGGTGACGCAGCCGGTCGCGGGCATGGACACGGCGTTCCGAGCCGAGGTGAAAGGGGCGCAGGCGCGGCCCCACGTCGCGCTGATCGCCGAGTACGACGCGCTCGCCGGCGTCGGCCACGCGTGCGGCCACAACCTGATCTGCATGGCAAGCGTCGGCGCGGGGGTCGCGCTGCACCGCGCGATCTCGACGCTGCCCGGCACGCTCACGGTGCTCGGCACGCCCGCCGAGGAGACGATGGGCGGCAAGATCCCCATGGTCGACCAGGGTGTGTTCGAGGGCGTCGACGCGGCGATGATGTTCCACCCGTCGCGGAACAACTGGTGGGTCCGCGGCGCGCTCGCCGCGCAGGGGCTGACGGTGACGTTCCACGGGAAGTCCTCGCACGCCGCCGCGGCGCCCGAGAAGGGCATCAACGCGCTGAACGCGCTCTTGCTGACCTACCACGCCATCGACTCGCTCCGCCAGCACGTCACGAGCGACGTCCGTATCCACGGGATCATCACGAAAGGCGGCGACGCCCCGAACGTCGTGCCGGCGCTGGCCCAGGGCGAGTTCCTCGTGCGGGCAAACACGCGCCCGGCGCTCGTGGACGTGATGGCGAAGGTCAAGCGCTGCGCGGAGGGGGCCGCCGCGGCGACCGGCTCGCGGGTGGAGTTTGAGCAGGGGCTCGTGTACGCTGAGCGCAACAACAGCCCGGTGCTCGCGGGGTACTTCGGCGAGAACATGGAGCGCCTCGGCGTCCACGGCGAACAGCCGCCCGCCCACGGCGGCGTCGGGTCGTCCGACATCGGCAACGTCAGCCTGGTCGCGCCGACGATCCACCCGTACCTGTCGATTACCGACGACGCGGCCGGCCACACGCCGGAGTTCCGCGACGCCTCGAGTTCCGAGCGGGGGTACGCCGCGATGCTGAACGCCGCGAAGGGCCTCGCGATGACGGCCCTGGACGTGATGTACAA
The DNA here is from genome assembly GCA_035632615.1 of bacterium. Taxonomy (GTDB): domain Bacteria; phylum Sysuimicrobiota; class Sysuimicrobiia; order Sysuimicrobiales; family Segetimicrobiaceae; genus JAJPIA01. Next base: position 22,837 of record DASQGM010000381.1, read on the forward strand.
GCCGGGCGCGGTGGACGAGCTCTGGGCGGCGTTCCGGGCGAGCCAGCGCGGATGACCGTGTCCGGAGCGGGGGATGGCCAGGCGCCGCCCCGGCGTTCCAGTACCTAGAGAGACGCAAGGCATCTGACGCGCCCCTGGAGGAATCCCGTTGGCCAAGGAATCACCGTCCCGTCCCGCCCCGTCCACCGCGGCACCGTTTCTGTACCGTCCCCTGCGCATCCGGGGCGTGACGCTCCGGAACCGGATCGTCGTCTCGCCGATGTGCCAGTACTCGTGCGAGCGCCGCGACGGGATCGCGACACCGTGGCACTTCGTGCACCTCGGCACGCGCGCCACCGGCGGCGCCGGGCTGGTGTTCGCCGAGGCGACGGCCGTCGTCCCCGAGGGCCGGATCGCGCCCCAGGACCTCGGGATCTGGTCCGACGCCCACGCCGAGGCGCTGGCGCCGATCGCGGCGTTCGTTACGTCGCAGGGGGCCGCGGCCGGAATCCAACTCGCGCACGCCGGCCGCAAGGCGAGCACCGCGCGCCCGTGGGAGGGCGGTGGCGCCCTCACGGACGAACAGGGCGGGTGGACGCCGGTCGGGCCCAGCGCGATCCCGTTCAGCGACGCCTACCCGACGCCCCGGGAGATGAGCGAGGGCGACATCGCCGGCGTGGTTCGGGCGTTCGCGGACGCCGCGGAGCGGTCGAGGCGCGCGGGGTTTCAGGTGATCGAGCTGCACGCCGCGCACGGCTATCTGATGCACGAGTTCCTCTCGCCGCTGTCCAACCATCGTACCGACCGGTACGGCGGCAGCTTCGAGAACCGGACGCGGGCGTTGGTCGAGGTCGTGGACGCCGTGCGGGGCGTGTGGCCGGAGGACCGGCCGCTCTTTGTTCGGATCTCATCGACCGACTGGGTCGACGGCGGGTGGGACCTGGACCAGAGCGTGCGCCTGGCGGCGACCCTCGCGACGCGCGGTGTGGACGTAATCGATGCGTCCAGCGGCGGGACGTCCCCGGCGCAGCAGATCCCGATGCGACCCGGCTACCAGGTGCCGTTCGCCGAGCGCATCCGGCGGGAGGCCGGGGTCGCCACCATGGCGGTCGGCCTGATCACGACCGCGGAGCAGGCGGAGGCCGTCCTGGCCGAGGGCCAGGCGGACCTGGTGGCGATGGCCAGGGAACTGCTCCGGAACCCCTACTTCGCGTTGCACGCGGCGGCGTCCCTCGGTCACCCCGAGGCCGCCGCCTGGCCGGCGCAGTACGTCCGCGCGCGGCCGTAGATGGCCCGGCGCGATTCCGGCGGCCGCGCAGTCGGCCGCCGGTCCCTCGCGACCCGCGTCACGCCAAGGAGGTCGGCGCCATGCCGTCCTGGGAGTCGCGCGGCATCGAGAGTGTGCCGAGCCCGCGTCCCGTTGAGGAGACGCTCGCCCGGCTCGACGGGACGGTTCGGTCCGCGGGGCTCACCGTGTTTGCACGCATCGAATTCAGCGGCGACGCGGCGCGCGCGGGGCTCACGATGCGCCCCGCCCAGCTGCTTGTCTTCGGAAACCCCAAGGCCGGGACGCCGCTCATGGTGGCGGCGCCGAGCGTCGCGCTCGACCTCCCCTTGAAGGCGCTGGTGTGGGAGGACGCCGAGGGGCACGTCTGGGTCTCGTACAATACGCCCAACTACCTCAAAGAGCGGCACGGCGTGCCCGACGACCTGATCGGGAACATCGCGGGGATCGCGGCGCTCGTGCGGCGCGCGGTCGCGTAGTCATTGGGGGGGCCATGCAGACGTCGACGACCATGGACGACATCCGGGCCGCCCGCGCGGTCATCCACGGGCGCGTGCACCGGACGCCGCTCCTCACCTCGCGGATCCTCGGGGAGCGCGCTGGCGTGCGGCTGTTCCTGAAGGCGGAGAACCTCCAAAAGACCGGATCGTTCAAGCCGCGGGGCGTGCTCAACAAGCTGCGGCACCTGTCCGACGACGAGAAGCGCCGCGGCCTGATCACGATCTCGGCCGGCAACCACGCGCAGGCGCTGGCCTATGGGGCGTCCCTGGAGGGGTTGCGCGCGACGGTCGTCATGCCGGGTCACGCGAGCGCCACGAAGGTCGCGGCCTGCCGGGCGTACGGCGCCGAGGTCGTGCTCGGCGGCACCATGCACGAAGCGTTCGAGAAGGTGCACGAGTTGCGGGACGCCCGCAACCTCACGCTCGTGCATCCGTACGACGACCCCTACATCATCGCCGGCCAGGGGACCGTGGGTCTCGAGATCCTCGAGGACCTGCCTGACGTGGACGCGGTCGTCGTCGCGATCGGCGGCGGCGGGTTGATCTCCGGCGTGGCATCCGCCGTGAAGCTGAGCCGGCCCGGCGCGCGGGTGATCGGCGTGGAGCCGGAAGGCGCGCCCACGCTCTGGACGGCCCTGCGGCGAAACGCGATCACCCGCCTCGATTCGGTGAACACCATCGCCGACGGCCTGACCGCGCCCGTCGCGGGAGTGTTGACGTTCGCCGCGGTGCGGCAGTTCGTGGACGAGGTGGTGCTCGTCTCCGACGCGGAGATCGGTGCGGCGACGACGGCGGTGCTGCAGTACGCCAAACTGCTCGTGGAACCGGCCGGCGCCGCCGGGCTGGCCGCGCTCCTGTCCGGGCGGGTCAGGTTCGCCGCCGGCGCCCGTGTCGCCGTCGTCCTGAGCGGCGGCAACGTGGACTGGACGGTGTTGCAGAGCCTGTTCTAGGAGTTGCGCGCCTACGGGTGCCGATCCAGGAACGCGGCGATCGCGCGCACGGCCTGGTCGGGCGCGTCCTCCTGGAGGAAGTGGCCGGCATCCTCGATCTCCTGCGTGACCGCGTGCGGGTACTGCCGCTGCCAGGCGCGGAGCACCGCGGGGGTGAGCACGGGATCCCGCATCCCCCAGAGGAGCAGCACTGGGACGCGCGCGAACACGGACAGCCCGGCCTCGATGCACTTCATCTCTGCGTAGGACGGGTCGGGCTCCGCGACGGGAATGTCTCTTGTCCAACACACGAGTGCCAGGCGCGACGCCGGCGTGGGAAACGGCGCGCGGTAGGCGTCGAGCACCGCGGGCGTGAGACGCTCGCGGTGATGGGTGCTGCCGACGAGCGCCGATTCCACGTAGCCGTTCTTGTCGAGCACAAACCGTTCACCCTTGCCCGACCGGATGATTTCGAGGAGGCGGGGCAGCGGCCCGCCGGGCCACGGCGCCGACGCCCACGTGTTCATGATGACGAGGCGCTTGATGCGCGCCGGATGCCGGATCGCGACACCGAGCCCCACGGGCCCGCCCCAGTCGTGGACGACGAGTGTGATGCGGTCGAGATCGAGTGCGAGCAGGAGCGCTTCCAGGTTCGCGCGGTGATGTTCGAGCCGGTACGGATACGGCGCGTCGGGGACCTCCGATTTGCCCATCCCCATGTGATCCGGCACGACGCACCGTGCGCGGCGCGACAGCGCCGGGATGAACGCGCGGTACAGGTAGCCCCAGGTCGGATCCCCGTGCAACAGCACGATCGGCTCGCCGGCGCCCTCGTCGACGAAGTGCATCTCGAAACCGTTGATCCTGCGATACCGCGGCGCAAACGGGAACGTACCGCCGAACGTCTCATCCGCGAGGCCGCGCATGCGCGTGTCGTTCCCTCCAAGAGGGGTGCTGGTCCGTTCTCGCTCTCCCGGCTGGCGGCGTTACCTCGGTGACGACCCCGTTCGGCAGGGCGGGCAATACGGTCCAGCATCCTAACGCCGGGATCGCCCGTCCGTCAGTGGCCCATCACGCCGATTTCGAAGACCTGATTGTAGAAGAGCAACTTGCTGTCGAGTTGGATGTAGAAGAAAATGCCGAGTTGGCGGTAGACGAGGATCTTGTTCTTGTGTGCGTCATCGACGGCTACGGTCGAGGGCTCGCCCAGGGCCGCGCGAACCGCCGCCTCAGAGCTCCCGATGTGCACGTTCTTGAGGGTGGTAAATCGCGCGTCGTTGAGCGCCCAGATCCGGTCCACCGTTCCGTCCTTCGCTACCTCCGCGCCGATGCCGTCGTTCTTCGGCGGTTTGTACCAGCGCACGATCGTTGCGCCATCGTTCTGCGGGTTCGTGCTCGCGGGCGGTCCGAGGGTCGACCGCACGTCCTGGAGTCGCATCCCGAGTTTCACCGTGCCGATGCGTTGCCCCGGCACGATGGGGAAGTGGTCCGCCGAAGTCGGCGGTGGCGTCGCTGCTGTGGTACGCGGCGGCGTCGGCGGCGGCGTCGGAGCCGCTGGAGGTGTCCGCGGCGGTGTTGGAGCCGCTGGAGGTGTCCGTGGCGGCGTCTGGGGCTGCTGCTCCGGCCCCGGAGCCGGTGGCAGCGTCTGCGGCGGGGCTGCGGCCGGGGAAGGAGGCCCCGACGATGCCGTCTTTGGCTTTGTCGGAGCCGGAGACGGTGCCTGCTGCTGCGTCGGCGCCGACCCGATCCCTCCCACACCTCCTTCGGTGACAGATGGTGATGTGGCCGTCGTCGGCGGTGACGCGAGGACCAACGGCGGCGCGGGTGCGGCGGGCGGCGCGGCCGTTGCCGGCTGCGGCGGCGCCGCTCGGCGTTTCAGGGCTTCGGCCAGAAGCGGTCTCGCCGCGTCCGCCGGCGTTGCATAGCTGGTAGCCGCATTCGCCGCCGGGAGCTGCCCGCGCGCCACGCCGACCACGTGACCTTTCAAATTCAGAATGGGCCCGCCGTCGCCCAAGAGGCGTTGCTTGGGTTGGAAGAGGAGCACCCCATCGCGAAAGCCTCTGACCGTCGCTTCCGTCACGATCACCGCCTGCGCCTGCTGGTCCTTGTCCCGGGACTGTGCGGTCAGGTCGGTGACCGATGGGAAACTGAAGGCCAAGACCACGTCTCCGGCCCGAGCCGATGACGCGTCGTCGAGCTGAAGCGGCGCCACCGTCAGATCGGGAATCGCCAGGATGGCGAGGTCATTGCTCGCATCCGTGGCGACGACGGTCGGCTGCAGCCATGCCGATTGCGGGAACTTGACGCGGAGTTGGGAAGATCCAGCCACGACGTGATACGACGTCACGGCGATCGCCCGGTCGATAACGAACGCCGCGCCGGAGACCGTTCCGGATGGATGATCCGCGAGGACGATCCCGATGCTTGGCAGGGCCTTCTCGGCGATCGGTCTCAGGGCCGGACCCGACAACCCGGAAAGCCCAAGGGCGCCCGCCAGAAAGCCGGCAAAGATCTCAAACAGCAATGGAATGATGCCTAGTACCAGCAGGGGCATGGGCTCCTCATTCTTTCTTTTCGTCTATATGTACTGTCCATTCCGTCCGTGTGAGAATTGCCCTCCGTATCTTTGCCTTTCCTGCAGGGTCGGATCGGAACCACTACGAGTACAGTGTATTTCTGCGGCGCGAGGGATGCACCTTCGGAACAGGGATTCGCCTGCGCCCACGCGTTCGCGATGACAAGGCGCGTGACTCGCGCCGGATGCGGGATCGCGAATCCGAGCCCCACCGGCCCGGCCCAAGGTCTCCGTCACCAGCACGGCGCCGCACCGGATGGCCGTTGGCTCGCCGCGCCACCGTGACCCCTTGCTTTGGTGACCGGCTTCCTCGGCCAGGCCCGCGACGAGGATTTCTCGCACCAGGACCGGCTTCTCGCCGTCCAGAACATCAGAGCCGGTCCGGCTCGATGTGCCGGACCGTCAAGGCTCGCGGCCGGTCGTACGCCGGATGCCGAGCTCAGTTTCTGATCCGGCCGGCCTCGCCGCCGCCGCGTGGGTCGCCCAGACAGGGCGGCTCGGAGGAGGCACGATGAAGATCACCGGCATCGACTGCCACGTGCTCCTCGACCCGGGCATGGACGTTGGGGCGACGAGCTCCGCGCAGGACGACATCGTCGTAGAGATCCACACCGACGAGGGCCTCACCGGGATCGGTGAAGCCGACGTCAACCCCTGGATCGCGCAAGCGTGCATCGAGGCGCCCGGGACGCACACGATGGGGCTCGGCCTCCGCGAGATGTTGATCGGTCAGGATCCGCTTCAGGTCGAGGCGCTGTGGGAGCGATTGTACGTCGGCTCCGCGATGAACGGGCGGCGCGGCGCGGTCGTCCACGCGATCGGCGCGCTCGATATCGCGCTCCACGACCTCCGTGGCAAGGCCCTCGGGAGGCCGTGTCGCGAGCTGCTGGGCCAGGTGCGCACCGCGCCGA
>DASQGM010000382.1:0-2103 GCA_035632615.1 bacterium
AGGTGGTCGGTCGCGTCCAGGCTCGTCACCACCGCGACCTTCGGGAGAGCGAGGTGACGCGGCGCCTGCGGGCGGCCGGCGCCCGAATCCAGATCGGGCACGCCCCGGAACACGTGACGGCCGGGCAGGTGGTTGTGATCAGCCGCGCCGTACCGGACGAAAACGTGGAAATCCAGGAGGCGCTCGCGCAGGGTCTGCCGATCATGCACCGCGCCCAGATGCTCGCGGCGCTGATGGAGGGGGCGCGGGGCATCGCGGTGGTGGGCACCCACGGCAAGACCACCACGACGTCGATGACCGCCGTCGTGCTCGAGCGGGCCGGGCGCGATCCGACGGTGCTGATCGGTGGAGAGGTGGAGGACTTCGGCGGCAACGCGCGTGCCGGGATCGGGACGGACCTCGTCGCCGAGGTGGACGAGAGCGACGGCTCGCTCCTGTGGATCACCCCGAAGATCGCGGTGGTGACGAGCCTGGACGCGACCGACCACCTCGATTTCTACGGGTCCGAGGCGCGGCTGGTCGAGACGTTCCGGATGTTCCTCGACGCGCTTCCGCACGACGGGTTCGCCGCGATCTGCACCGACGCCCCGGTGGGCCGGGACCTTGCGGCCCACGCGCGTGCGCGCGTCGTGGCCTACGGGCTCGACGCGGGCGCGGGCTACGCGGCGCGCATCCTCGAGATGGCCGGGCGCCGCACGGTGTTCGAAGCGCGCCGCGCCGGCCTCATGCTCGGCCGGGTCACGCTGGACGTGCCCGGCCGGTACAACGTCCAGAACGCGCTCGGCGCGCTCGCCGTCGGGACCGAGTTGGACGTCCCATTTCAGGTGTGCGCCGACGCGCTCGCCTCGTTTCACGGCGTGCAGCGGCGGTTCACGGTGCGGGGCGAGGTCGACGGCGTGCTCGTGGTGGACGACTACGCCCACAACCCGACCAAGGTCGGTGCCCTGCTGCAGGGCGCGCGCGAGTGCTGGCCGACCGCCCGGATCATCGCCGTGTTCCAGCCGCATCGGTACACGCGCACGCGGACAGTCGGCGAACAGTTCGGGGCGGCGTTCGACTGCGCCGACGATGTGATCCTCACCGACATCTACCCGGCGGACGAGGCGCCGATTCCAGGGGTGGACGCCGGCATCGTGGTGCGGGCGATCGGCGGGCGGCGTGCGGTGCGGTTCATCGCCAACGCGGGCGACGTCGCGGCCGTGCTCGAGCGGGAGGTCCGGCCGGGCGATCTGGTGCTGACGATCGGGGCGGGGGACATCTCGAAGGTGGCCGACGAACTGGTCGTCCGCCTCAAGCGCCGCGCGGCGGAGCGGCCGCGGACGTCCGGGAGCGCCGGTGGGTAGCCCGGAGACCCTCGCCGCGGCGCTGGAGCGTCTATGTCCCGGGGCGGTCCGCCGGGAGGAGCCGCTCTCCCGCCACGTTTCGTTTCGCATCGGCGGGCCCGCGGACGTGCTGGTGCTGCCGGGCACGCTCGACGAGCTCGCCCGGGTCGCCGCGTGGCTCTACCACGAGCGCCAACCGTTCGTCGTGCTCGGCCGCGGCAGCAACGTGCTCGTCGCTGACCACGGCGTCCGCGGGGTCGTCGTGAAGACCGGCCGCGGTCAGGAGGGGCTTCGCTTCAACGAGACCCGGATCCACGCTGAGTGCGGCGTGAGCGTCCCGTACCTCGCCCGCCAGGCGTCGCTGCGCGGCCTCTCCGGCCTGGAGTTTGCCGGCGGCGTGCCCGGCTCGGTCGGCGGCGCCGTGGCCATGAACGCCGGGGCGCACGGGCACTGCATGGCCGAGGTCGTGAAGGGCGTCCGGGTGGTGACGCCCGAGGGCGTCCGGGCGTGGCGCGCGCACGATTTGGCCTACGCGTATCGTGAGAGCCGTCTGCAGCACGAGCCCGCGGTCGTGCTCGACGCGGCGCTGGAACTCGTGCAGGAGAGCCCGGAAGTGACGACGGCCCGACTCGACGAGTGGCTGCGGCACCGCAGCGACACGCAGCCGCTCGGTCCGCCGAGCTCCGGGTGTATCTTCCGGAATCCCGCCGGGGATCACGCGGGCCGGTTGATCGACGTCGCCGGCGGCAAGGGGCTTCGGGTGGGGGGGGCGGTCGTGAGC
>DASQGM010000383.1:0-7709 GCA_035632615.1 bacterium
ACTAGTATACCTCGCGAATGGCGCCCAAGCAACAATAGGTCAATTACTACTAGACTTGTTGACCGAGATTTCGGGATTGAATATCTAGTTTCTTTGAGACGCTAGGGGTTGGGCAAATTGGGTCACACTTAGCTTATGTTCTTCTTCCAGCGTCCAAGGCGCGAGTTCATCCCCAAACTCAAGTTTATCACCCCCAACCCGGCCGGCCCGGGCCGGGTCAAGCGGATTCGGGCAAACCAGAGGGAATCCGGTCGGTTGATTCCATCCAAATCTGGCGCAACACTGGAAAGATGCATCAGATGCGTCAGGTGGGAGGAACCAGGTTACGTATGGTACGAGAACTCCCCTCGGACGTGACGAGGGTCACCGGCCCAGCGAACCGCCTCCGGAGGTACCGCGGATCGCCGCTGTCGGCTTTGCGAGACCGGTGATCAACCGGTCGTATGCGCCCGTCGCGCTGCTCCGGGAGTAGTGGGCCTCCACGTACGTCCGCCCCGCCCCGCCCATTGAACGGCACAGCGCGGGATCCCGGGCGAGCCGCCGGACCGCCGCGGCCAGCGCCAGCGCGTCGCCGGGCGCGACGCAGATGCCGCCGCCGGAAGCCTCGACGAGCCCGCGGGCGTCGCCCTCGGGGAACGCGGCGACGACCGGGCGCGCGGCGGCGAGAATGCCCGCGATCTTCGAGGGCACGACGGGCGTCGCCACCGACGCCTGCAGCGTCGCGAGACAGCAGTCGGCCGCGTTCAACAAGAGCGGGTACCGCTCAACCGGTTGGAACGGCGCGAACCGGACGTTCTGGAGGCCGCGGGCGCGCACGAGCGCCTCGGCCTCCGGTCGCCGCACGCCGTCGCCGACGAGCAGGAACACCACACCGCGCTCGTCGCGCAGCTGAGAGGCGGCCTCGACGATCACCGCCATATCCTGTGCGTACCCCATCACGCCGGCGAAGAGCACGACAAACGCGTCACCGAGACCGAACTCCTTGCGGTACTGGTTGTCGCGCGGGCCGGGGGCCGTTTCGGTCGTGTCGATCCAGTTGTGCACGACCGTGATCTTCCCGTCGGGAACCCCGCGCGCCGCGACGAGCACGCGATTCCCCTCGGAGTGGACCGTGATCGCCGCCGCGTACCGGTACGCGCGGCGCTCGAGCCAGCGGAGGACCGCGACCACGACGCGGCTTCGGGCCAGCCCCAGGTCGATCAGGGTCTGCGGGTACACGTCCTGCACGTTCAGCACGTACGGCGCGCGCCACCAGCGCCCCAGGATCTCGCACGCGAGCGCCAGCGTCAGCGGGGGCGAGTACGCGATCATCACGTCGTGCCGCCCTTCGCGAAGCCCCGCGAACGCCATCGCCCCCGCCAGCGTGAAGTGGGTGAGCGCCCGCACCACCGGCGCGACCTTCACGAACGGGAGCACCTGGATGCGCAGCACGCGCACCCCGTTGCGCTCCTCGCGCGCGGGAACCGCCCCCGCCTGCGCTTCGGCCATGTTGGCGGGCGGGTACGGCGTCAACACCGTAACCGCGTGCCCGGCCGCGGCGAGGTCGTCCGCGAGCTGCGACATCAGCACGGACACGCTGCGGATCTCAGGTAGATAGTGCGGGGTCAGCAGCAGGACGCGCATTACGGCGTGTCGGGCGACGGCTGACGCGTGACGACCCGGGCGTAGACGGCGGCGATGCGGTCGCCGTAGGCGTCCCAACTCCACCCGGCGGCCGTCGCGACCGCGGCCTCGCTCATCGCGACCCGCCGGTCCTCGTCCTCGTACAGAGACAGCAGGGCGCGGGCCAGCGCGTGCGGGTCTCCTGCCGGTACCACCAGTCCCTCGCGCCCGTCCGTGATAATGTCCTCGGCGCCGGTGTTCGGGGTGACCACCACCGGCAGGCCGCTCGCCATCGCCTCAAGGATTGCCAGGGCCAATCCCTCCTCGACCGATGGTAGCACAAAGACCGAGGCACCTCGATACGCGTCGGCCAGCGCCGCCTGGGAGAGTTTGCCGAGATGCCGGAACGGCGTGCGCGACCGGCCGAGGATCCCGCGCAGGTCCGGCGTGCTTTCCCCGACGAGCCAGAGCTCGACATCGGGAACACGCAGCCGCGAGACGGCGTCGAGCAGATGGGGCGTCCCCTTCCGGATCCCCAGCCCCGTCGCGATGATCCGAAACGGCCGGCCGCGCGTCCGGGCCGGTGAGAAGTTCGTGAGATCCACCCCGTAGGGTACGTGCAGCAGGCGGTCGCGGGAAACGCCGTGGTCCAGAAAGCTTCGCAGCGTGAACTGGCTCGGCACACAGATATAGTCGGCCTCGTCGTACTCCAGCAACTGTCGCGTCACCAGGCGGGGATCCATCGGCAGCCCCGCCACCCCCCAGCGCCGGTATTCTTCGGCCAGCAGCGCACGTTGGGTCAGCACGTGCGTGGAGCCGCGGTCCAAGATCGTGCACGCGCCGCGGGCGCGTGCGGCCCGGCCGGAGACCAGGGAGAAGAGCGAAAACCCCACGAACAGATCGCAGCCCCCGACATGCCGCGCCGCCCAGCGGTCAAACGTGACCGCCTTCCAGTAGTCGAACCGGTCGCCGCCGCTGCCCCGGGTGAGGCGGAGCTTGCGGGGCCCCCGCAGCAGGAGCTCCGGGAAGGGATTGAACCTGACGCGCTCCCGCGGAATCCGCTCGCCGCGCATCGGGGGGTGCGTGCTGATCAACCGGTGGAGAAGTCCCCGGCGCTCGAGCTGTTCGGCGAGGCGAAACGCGTGAAACGTCCCCCCGGCGGAGACCGTCGCCTTCATCGCGGGTCGTCGGAGCCCACCGGTTCGGCGGCCGCGTCCGGGACCTGGCCGTTGGTTGTGCCCGGCTCGGCGGCGCGCGTCGGCAATGCCTCCCCTTGGAACGCCGCGACCAGCGCCAGCAGGTGCTCCTGCAGTTGCTGGCGGTCGAAGATGAGCAGGCACACCACGTAGAGCGCGCCCGACGCACCGAGGCTCGCGGCGAAGCCCGCCCGCCCGGTCCAGGGCAACGCGTGCCACGTCCGGCTCAGGGCGATCGCCCCTCCGGCCACGACCGCGGCAACGAACGGCCTCACGTAGCCGCCGAGCGCGAGAGAGCCGATCTCCCGCCGGAGCGACAGGTAGCTGGAGCCGAGCCCGACCACCTCGCTGAGCGTCATCACCCCCGCCGCCCCCGTCGCTCCCCACCGATGGATCGCGGGCACGAGGAGCGGGAGCGACACGGCGAGCTGGACCACCCGAAACCGCACGGCCTGCTCGATGCGGCCGATCCCGGTCAGCAGCACCTTGACGTTCTCGGCCACGGGGTAGACGAACCCGAAGATCGCAAGCCACGGGAGGATCGTCGCGGTCTCGTCCCACCGCGTTCCGGCACCGTACAACAGCCCCACGAGCTCGTGCGGGAAGAGCGCGAGCCAGATCAACACCGGGAACATCAGCCGCACGAGCAGCCCGTGGGTCAACCGGTACGCGTAGGCCACGGCGTCGGCGCGTCCCTGCAGCCTGGCGTAGACGGGGTACGCCACCTGGACCGCGCCGAACGAGACGATGTAGTGGCCGAACTCGGCCAGATAGCGGGCGCGGTCGTAGAACCCGAGCACGACGGTCCCGGAGAGCACCCCGAGCAGCGCCGTGTCCGCCCGGTACCAGAGCGTCTCGAGCCCGCGCGTCACGAACATCTGCCACCCGAACTGCCACAGCCGGCGCGCGGTCTCGGGATTGTACCCGCCGCGGTACCGCCAGCGGCTCGCGATACGGTTGCCGATGAGCGCCACCCCGGACAGCACGACCTCGCGGCCGAGCAGGCTCCACACCCCGGCGCCCGCGCGCGCGAGGGCCAGCGCGACGACGATCGAGAGCACCGACGTGACGAGGCGTACGACTGAGACCTGGTTGTACGAGAAGACCTTCTCGAGCTGCGCCGAGTAGACGTACGAGAACAACGTCAGGTTGCGAACGGCGAACAACACAAAGAACAACGGGATGAACGGCCCCGGGTAGTGCCGGCTCAGCACGCCGCACAGCACGGCCCCCCCGGCGAGCATCCACCAGTACAGTCGCCGGCTGAGGACGTACGCCGTCTCGGCGACGTTCGGGGCGTCCCGTATCTGGATGATGCCTTGGGAGAAGCTGAACGCGGTGACGATCGACAGGAGGTCCACCAGCGAGCTCGCCAGTGCGAACTGTCCGAAGTCCTTGGGAAACAGGAACCGGACGAGGACGAGGGTGACCCCGAAGTTGAGCGCAAACGTCATGTAGCCGGTCGTGCTCAACCACAGGGCGCCGAGGAGCGCGCGCCGGGCCCCGGAGGCGGTTCTCACGATCGGTCGACCACCCCGGCGCCGCGGCCGGCGGAAGGAGCGACGGCCGCACGATCCGGGTGCAGGGTGCCAAGCGCTTCGAGGATGCCGCGGAGGTCCGCCTCGTACGAGTAGCCGGACACGATCTCGCGGGACCGGACGCCCATCTGCGCGCGCCGCTCCGGATCGCGCAGCACCCGGCGCAGCGCGTCCGCGAGCGCGTCCGCGTCGCCCGCCGGGTAGACAAACCCGTTCTCGCCGTCCCGCACGAGGTCCGGGGCCGCGCCGACCGCATCGCTCGCAACGACCGGCAGTCCGAAGCACATCCCCTCGTTGAGCGCGAGCCCCCAGGGCTCGTACCCCGAGGGCAGCGCCAGCACGTCCGCGGCGGCATAGTACCGCGAGATCTCGCCCTGGTTCACGAACCCGGTGACGCGCACGTGGGCGAGGCCGCGCCGCGTCACCTCGGCCTCCACCTGACCGCGCAGCGGACCGTCTCCCATGAGGACGAACAGCGGGGCACCGTCCGCCGCGAGCCTCGACGCCGCGTCGACCAGATCCAACGGGCGCTTCTTGGCGATCAACTTTCCGGAGTACAGAATCACCGGACGATCGGCCGCCCACCCCAGCTGCCGCCGCAGCGCCGCGCGTTCGGGGCGGAGGCGGTCGGCGTCGGCCATGAACCGCTCGTTGTCCACGGCGTACGGGACGGAGAAGATGCGGTCCTCGGGTACGCCGTAGGCCCGATAGAACTCGCGGTTGAGCTCGCCGATCGCCAGCATGCCCCGCATGCGCCGCAGCACCGGCCCGAGCAGCCAGCGCTTCCCCGCGCGCACCCAGGGGCGGCGCCGTCCCAAGAGCGTGGACTCGCCGCGCAGGAACAGCGGCGTCCGGCTCGCCCACGCGCCGAGAAACGCCAGCCACTCGGTCGCGTGCGCGTACCCGTGCACGATCACCGCGTCGTAACGCTCCCGGCGCAGCACCCCGATGACGGACGGGTGGACGTATCGCAGAAAATGATCGGCGGCGGGAATCGGCGACCGGTTGGGCAGAACCCGCCACGCGTACCCGTCCAGCATGGGCAGATCCCACCGTACCGCGACATCGAACTCCGGGTCGTGATACTCCCGCGCCCCGACGTCGTCCATGTAGTACACGGTGAGGTCGAGCTCCGGGTGGGCCGCGAGGCGGCGAATCAACGGCACCTGGTACTGGATCGGGTGCGAGATGAGGTACGCCACGCGGAAGGCCGTCATGCGCGCCCGTCCGCGTCGTTCTCGCGCCCGAAAGCAGAAGAGAGGGTCAGCACGTCGCCGTCTGAGCGTACCACGACATGCCCCCGGGCGTCGAGGTGTGCCCCGACACCGCGCCGCGGCACCGGCGCGCCGCCGGGGAGGATCTCCCAGGGGCGGGGCGAAGCCCCGAGGATATGATCATCACCCGCAGCCCTCTGCGCATCACGCTCGGCGGCGGCGGCACCGACCTCCCCTCGTACTATCGCGAGCACGGGGGTTTCGTGATCGGCGGTGCGATCGACAAGTACGTGTACATCACCCTGCACCGCACGTTCGTCCCGCACCTGATCATCAAGTACTCCAAGACCGAGCGCGTCACCGCGCTCGAGGACATCCAGCATCCGATCATCCGCGAGGCGCTGCGGTTGACCGAGGTCGCGATCGGCAGCCTCGAGTTGACGAGCATGGCGGACATCCCCGCCGGCACCGGGCTCGGCTCGTCCGGCAGCTTCACCACCGGGCTCCTCAAGGCGCTCCACACGTTCAAGAAGAACCTGGTCCATCCGGAGGAGCTGGCCGAGCAGGCGTGCCGCATCGAGATCGACATTCTCCGCGAACCCGTCGGGAAACAGGATCAGTACGTCTCGGCGTACGGCGGGGTCGCCTGCTTCCGCTTCCTTGCCAACGGGCGGGTCGAGGCGGAACCGCTCAAGACCGATCCCGACACGCTCTCCACCCTCGAGGACAATCTGCTCTTGTTCTTCACGGGTTACTCGCGGGCGGCCTCGGAGATTCTGCGGGACCAGGACGACCGAAGCAAGTCGCGCGACGCGACGATGCTCGACGAGCTGCACTTCGTGAAGGATCTCGGACTCAAGAGCCGGGACGCCCTCGAGCACGGAGACCTGGGACGGTTCGCGGAGCTGCTGAACGTCCACTGGGAGCACAAGCGACGCCGCTCCCGCGGCATGACGAACAGCCAGATCGACGATTGGTACGCGCTGGCGATGCGCCACGGCGCGCTCGGCGGGAAGCTGATCGGCGCCGGCGGTGGGGGGTTCTTGATGTTCTACGCCGAGGACAAGGTCCATCTCCGCCGCGCGATGCGCCAGGCCGGCCTCCCCGAGGTCAGGTTCCGCTTCGACTTCGAGGGTACGAAGATCATCACCCAATCGTAGCCCGGCGAGAGACGCCCCGCCACGCCGATGCGGATCCTGCTGGTGGACACCACGCTGTACCGTCCGACCACACCGCTGTTCCTGGACGCCGTCGCCGCCTCCGGCCACCCCTACCGGTTCGTCGACGAAGGAACGTTCCTGGCCCCGCTCGAGCACTCCCTGATCCACAAGATCGCGTACCGCCTGCTTCACCGCCGTCCGTTGAGCTACTGGCGGTTCAATCGCGCGCTCCGCCGCGAGGCCCGGACGTTCCGCCCGGACGTGGTCCTGATCGTGAAGGGTACGTACGTCGCGCCCGGCACGCTCGCCGCGATCAAACGCGAGACCGGCGCGTTCCTCGTGAACTACGCGACCGACGATCCGTTCAACCCGGCACACCGCACACCCGACCTGCTCGCCGCGATCCCCAGATACGACCTGTACTGCTCGACGAAGCACGCGGTCCTGGGTGACCTTCGGGAGGCGGGCGCGCGCCGCGTCGCCCACCTCTTCTTTGCGTATCGGCCCGACCTGCACTTCCCCGAGCCGCCCGCAAGCGACGAGGAGCGGCGTCGGTTTTCGTCGGATGTGGCGTTCGTCGGCGGCGCCGATCGGGACCGCCTCCCCTACGCGAACGCGATCGCGGGCATCCCCGGCGTGACGCTGGCCCTCTACGGCGGGTACTGGGACCAGCATCCAGCGCTGCGGCCGCACGCACGGGGGTTCGTGGTCGGACGTGAGTACCGGATGGCGCTGGGCGCCACCAAGATCGCGCTGTGTCTGGTGCGGCGCGCCAACCGCGACGGACACGTCATGCGGACCTTTGAAATTCCCGCGTGCGGCGCGTTCATGCTGGCCGAGGACACGGAAGAACACCGCCGGCTCTTCACGGAGGGAGTCGACGCGGCGTTCTTCGAATCGCCGGAAGACCTCGCCGCGCAGGTGCGTCATTACCTCGCGCACGACTCCGAACGGCGGCGCATCGCCATCGCCGGGCACCTGCACATCACCGCGGGCGGC
>DASQGM010000384.1:0-2721 GCA_035632615.1 bacterium
ACGAGCCCGGGCGCTTCGCGCTCCGCGAGATCACGCTCGACGTGCAGCCGGGCGAGCACGTCGCGATCGTGGGGCCGAGCGGCGCCGGCAAGAGCAGCCTCGTCAACCTGGTCCCGCGGTTCTACGACGCGACCCGGGGGACCGTGGAGATCGACGACCACGATCTCCGCCGCGTCACGATCGCGTCGCTCAGGCGGCAGATCGGGCTCGTGCCGCAGGAGACGATCCTGTTCGCCGGCAGCGTCGCGGACAACATCGCGTACGGCCGGCCCGGCGCCACGCGGGCCGAGGTCGAAGCGGCGGCCCGCGTGGCCAACGCCCACGCGTTCATCTCTGCGCTCCCGCACGGATACGACACGGTGCTCGGGGAAGGCGGCATGCAGCTGTCGGGAGGACAGCGGCAGCGCCTGGCGCTCGCCCGCGCGGTGCTCAACAACCCGGCGGTGTTCATCCTCGACGAGGCGACCTCGGCGCTGGACAGCGAATCGGAGGAGGCGATCCAGGAGGCGATGGCGCGGCTGACCCGGGACCGGACCACGTTCATCGTGGCGCACCGGCTCTCGACCGTCCGGAGCGCCCACCGGATCGTCGTCATGCTGGAAGGCCGGATCGTCGAGGTCGGCAACCACGAGGAGCTGGCGGCCCGCGACGGCGTCTACAGCCGCCTCGTCCGCGGACAACTCCTCGAGGACACCGGCCGGGCGGCGCCCCCCGCACCGGCGCCGGCGCCGTGACGCTCGCGATCAGCGTCATCACGGCGACGCGGAACCGCGCGCGGGTGCTCGCGCGGTGCCTGGAAGCGCTCGACGCGCAGACGCTCGACCCGGCCCGGTACGAGGTCCTCGTCGCGGACGACGCCTCGACCGACGACACACCCGCCGTCGTCGACGGGGCGCGGCGTCGGGCGCGCTGCGCGATCCGCTCCTACCGCATGGACCATCGCTCCGGTGTGCCGGCGGCCCGCAACGCGGCGATCCGCGGCGCCCAGGGCGAGATCGTCGCGTTCGTGGACGACGACTCGCTGGCCCCGCCCGGCTTTCTCGCCGCCCACCTCGACGCCCACGCCGCGCACCCCGACGGGATCGTGTGCCGCGGGCCGGTGATCGTCACGGAGACGCTGGATCGCCCATTCGACGTCCGGGCCGGGGTGCTGGACGTCTCGACGGCGTACTTCGACACGGACAACGGCTCGGTGCGGCACACGGACCTGCTTCGGGCCGGACTGTTCGACGAGGCGTTTTTCCCGTACGGGTGGGAGGGCCTGGACCTCGGGTTGCGGCTGCGGCGGCTTGGACTGCCGCGGGTATTCCGCCGCGACGCCGCCCTTTACCATTACCGCCCGGAGGTGTCACCCGGCACGCTCGCGGCGATGCTCGTCAAGGAAGAGGAACGGGCGCGCACGGCCCGGATCTTCTACGCCAAGTATCCGACGCTCGAGGCCCGGTTCGCCGTGCAGCTGACGCCCCTGCATCTGCTGCTCAATCTGCTGCAGCGCGGGTTCGGGCTCGTCCACGTCGGCAACGTCGAGACCCTGGTCGCGCGAACCCGGCGCTGGGGCGCCCCCGCGCTCGGCCGCGTCCTCCTCTCCGGGGTGCTGAACGAACGGTATCTCGCGGAACTGCGGGGAGACGGCGCCCACCGCGCGCGGGCGGCGGACGGATAGCGCCGGTGGAGATCAGCGTCGTCATTCCCACGTTCAACAGCCGGGACGTGCTGCGCCGGACGATCGCGGAGCTCACCGCGCAGACCTTTCCCAAGAACGCCTACGAGATCGTGATCGCCGACGACGGCTCCACCGACGGCACGGCGGCGATGGTCGCAGACGCCCAGCGTGGCCCGGTTGCCGTACGCTACGTCGCCCAACCGAACGTGGGCCGGTCCGCGGCGCGCAACCGCGGGGCGCGGGCGGCCCGCGGGCGCCTGCTGCTGTTCATGGACTCGGATGTCTGGGCCACCCCGACGCTGCTCGCGGCGCACCACGCGCACTACCCGGCAGACGCCCGCCGCCTCGGGGTGCAGGGACGCGCCCTGACGCATCCGGACGCCCGCGTGAGCACCTTCATGCGCGCCCGCGAGATCACCCCGGACCTCTCCGTGCGACGCCGCCACAACCTCTCGCCGGTCCACATCATCACGCGGAACTTCTCCATGCTCCGGTCCGAGTTCGAGGAGGTCGGGGGATTCGACGAGGGGTTCACGGGGTACGGCTGGGAGGACATCGAGCTGGCGATGCGGATACAGGCACGGGGCGCGCGGTTCGATTACGAGCCCGAAGCGCTCGGCTACCACTATCACGTCGAGACGTTCGAGGGAATCTGTCGCAAGCTCCGCCAGGCGGGCGAAGGCGCGGTCTACTTTTGGCGCAAGTACAACCGGTCGCCCCGGCTCGGTCTATTCCTGGAAATCCTGCCCGTGATGCTCCCGTTCAAGTGGTTTGTATTCCGCACCCCCCTGTTCATGCCGCTGTTCCGGTGGCTTCTCCCCCGCGCCGAGCGCCGCGGCTGGCTGCTGCTCGCCAACGAGTGCTACACGGAGCTGATCTGGCAAGCGTACTACGACGGCGTGTTCGCGGCGCGGCGCCGCGCCCCGTCGCCGGCCCCGTCCCCGGCGGTCGAACCGCGCCGGACCCAGACGCATGGAGATTAGCGTCGTCGTCTCGACGTTCAACAACCGCGAGGTGCTACGCCGGACGCTGGAGCACCTCGCGGCGCAGCGGTTTCC
>DASQGM010000385.1:0-6460 GCA_035632615.1 bacterium
TGGGCGGTCCCCGAACGCCGCGCCGCAGGGGCGGCCGGCGATGCGCCCGCCGCGGTCCGGCCGTTGATCTGCGCGATCACCGCACCGATCGGAGCACGCCCGCCTTCCGGCACGAGGATCTCCGACAGCGTGCCCGCCGTCTCGGCCTCGATTTCCACATTGACCTTGTCGGTCTCGATCTCGGCCAGCACCTCGCCCCGAGCGACGCGGTCGCCGACGCGCTTCCGCCAGGAGAGGATCTTCCCCTCCGTCATCGCGTCGCTCATCTTGGGCATGATGACCTCGGCCATGATCCACCCCGGCCGGCGCTAGGCGACGGTGCGCCGAACCGCCTCCACGATCTTCGCCTCGTTCGGTTGCGCGAGCAGCTCGAGATTCCGGGCGTACGGCATTGGGACGTCCGCGCCCGACACGCGGACGACCGGCGCGTCGAGGTCGTCGAAGCAGCGCTCGTAGATCCCGGTCACGATCTCCGCCGCCACGCCGAACATCGCGCCCTGTTCCTCCACGACCACGGCGCGATGGGTCCCCCGCACGCTGTCGGCAACGGTCGCCATGTCCAGGGGACGCAGCGTGCGCAGGTCGATCACGTCGCACTCCACGCCGTCTGCGGCGAGGCGCGTGGCCGCGGCCAAGGTCAGGTGCAGCATCCGGCCGTGGGTGACCAGCGTCGCGTCGCGCCCTTCGCGCACCTTCGCCGCGCAGCCGAACGGCACCAGATGCTCCCCGGCCGGCACCTCGCCGCGCACGCCGTACAGCGAGGCGCTCTCAAGGAAGATCACCGGGGCGCTTCCGCGGATCGCCGCCCGCAGCAGACCCCGCGCGTCGGCGGGCGTCGCGGGCGCCGCGACCAGGAGCCCGGGGAAATGCCCGTACAACGACTCCAGCGCCTGCGAGTGCTGGGCCGAGAGCTGCACGCCGGCCCCGTTCGGGCCGCGGATCACCATCGGCACGCCGACCTGGCCACCGGAGAAGTAGCGAATCTTCGCCGCGTTCTGGATGATCTGGTCCGCGCCGACGAGCGAGAAGTTCCAAGTCATCACCTCGATCACGGGGCGCAGGCCCAGCATCGCCATCCCGACGCCGCAGCCGATGAACCCGAGCTCCGAGATCGGCGTGTCGATGACGCGCTTGCGCCCGTACCGCGTCAGCAGGCCGTCCGTGACGAGGAACGTGCCGCCGTAGACGCCAATGTCCTCGCCGAGGAGCAGGACGCGGGGATCCCGGTCCATCTCCTCGATGAGGGTGCCTTTCAACGCGTCGCGATAGGTCAGCTCGGGCATCGGCATCCCTCCGCCCGCGCGGCGCGCCGGCGCGTCACGGGCGCACCTCCCCGTCCGCGTAGATGTCCGTGAACAGCTCGTCGGGCGCGGGCTCGGGACTCGCGTCGGCGAACGTCACCGCCTCCTCGACCGTGCGGTCGACCTCCGCCCCGATCTCGTCCACCTTGGCGTCATCCAGCGCGCCCGCCTCCCGAAGCCGCCGCTCGACCCGGATGATCGGGTCGCGCTCCCGCCACTCCTCGATCTCGGACTTCTCGCGGTAGGGTTGCAGCAGGTCGGCGGCGCCGTGCGCCGCGTACCGGTACGTCAGCGCCTCGACCGCCCACGGGCGACCGGTTCGACGGACCTCGTCCACGCCCCGGCGGACCACCTCGTAGACCACGGCCGGATCCATGCCGTCGCACTGCTCGTTCGGAATGTCGTACGCGCCGAACCGCGACGCCAGCACGGTCACGGCGGAGGACCGCGGCACCGAGGTCCCCATGCCGTACTGGTTGTTCTCGATCACGAACACCACCGGGCAGAGCCCCTCGTGCCCCCACAGCCCCGCGAGGTTCGCGGCCTCGTGGAACGCGCCCGTGTTCAGCGCGCCGTCGCCGAGGAAGCACACGCAGAGGCGGTCCCCGCCGTCCTCGTACCGCAGGGCGTACGCCGCGCCGACCGCGAGCGGCACGTGGCCGCCGACGACCCCGTACCCGCCGTAGAATCCGCGCGGCACGTCGAACAGGTGCATCGAGCCCCCCTTGCCCTTGCACACCCCGGTCGCTTTGCCGTAGAGCTCGGCCATCACGACCCCGGGATCGGTGCCGCGCAGGAGCACGTACGCGTGATCGCGGTACGAGGCGAACAGGACGTCGTCGTCACGCAGCGCGGCCAGGGCCCCGACCGCCACGGCTTCCTGGCCGCTGTATAGGTGCAGGTAACCGCCGATCTTGCCGCGGCGAAAACTTCGCTCCGCCTGCTCCTCGAAGCGGCGGACGAACACCATCGAACGATACCACTCCAGGAGGGTACCCGTGTCAACCCTCTGGTGCTCGACCTTCTTCACCATCGCGCTCCACCCGCGCAGACCTACATTCCATCCAGTCGCATCCAACAGGTATTCCCCCGGCGGCACGCGACCCCCTCTCGGCCAGGGAAGGATCTCGGACGGCCGTCGCCCGCGACCCGCCGGAGACAGGACCCCGTTTGGGCCGGGAAGAAGCACACCGCGACACGGCATGACGCGAACGACACCGCCCGTGCCCGAGGGGTCCCGCCCGTGAGCCAGGCGCGAATCACCACATTGTTCTGCGACATCGGCGGGGTGCTGCTGACCAACGGGTGGGACCGGGCCTCCCGCAGGCTGGCGGCGGAGCAGTTCGACCTCGACCTCGCCGCGCTCGACGAACGGCACCACTTCGTGTTCGATACGTACGAGGAAGGCAAGTCCACGCTCGACGAGTACCTGAGCCACGTCGTGTTCTACGAGCCGCGGCCGTTCACGCGCGACGCGTTCAAGGCGTTCATGTTCGCCCGGTCGCAGCGGCTGCCCGGCATGATCGAGTTTCTCCAGCACCTGCGAACGCGCCATCGCCTCAAGATCTTCGCGCTCAGCAACGAAGGCCGCGAGTTGACGCTGTATCGCGTCCGGACGTTCCGGCTGACGGACCTCATGGACGCGTTCGTCTGCTCGTGCTTCGTGCACGTCCGGAAGCCGGACGCGGACATCTTCCGGATCGCCCTGGACGTCGCTCAGGCGACACCGGAGGAGGCGGTCTACGTCGACGACCGCGCGATGTTTGCGCAGATCGGCGGCGAGCAAGGGCTCCACGCGATCCACCACACCGGACTGGACAGCACGCGGGCCCGGCTCGCCTCGCTCGGGCTGGAGACCCCGTGAGCACGCGACGAGGCGCCACCGGAGGCGTGGCATGAGCGGCGGCACCTATCACCTCGGCATGGTGGGGCTCGGCACGATGGGCCGGAACCTCCTCCTCAACATGGCGGATCACGGGTACGCCGTTGCCGGCTACGACAAGGACGCCGCCCGCGCGCAGACCCTCCGGGAAGAGGCGGGCGAGCGCCGGATCGGCGCGACCGCGCGCCTCGATGAGTTCATCGCGATGCTGCGCGCCCCGCGCGCGGTGATGATGCTGGTCCCCGCGGGCCCCGTGGTGGACGCGGTGATCGGCGACCTCCTGCCTCACCTCGAGCCGGGCGACGTCCTGATCGACGGGGGCAACTCGTTCTTCAAGGACACCGACCTGCGCGGGAAGATGCTCGCCGAGCGCGGCCTCCTCTTCATGGGGGTCGGCGTCTCGGGCGGCGAGGCCGGCGCGCGCCACGGCCCCAGCATGATGCCGGGCGGGCCGCCGGAGGCGTACGAACGGGTCCGCCCCGTCTTCGAGGCCGTCGCCGCGAAGGTCGGCGCCGACCCGTGCGTGGCGTACATGGGTCCCGGATCGGCGGGGCACTATGTGAAGATGGTCCACAACGGCATCGAGTACGGGTTGATACAGCTCCTCGCCGAAGCCTACGACCTGATGAAGCGCGGTCTCGGCCTCGGCGAGGACGACCTCCACGCGGTGTTCGCGCGCTGGAACGCGAGCGAGCTGGCCGGCTATCTGATCGAGATCACGGCGGAGATCTTCCTCAAGGTGGACGAGCGCACCGGGAAGCGACTCGTGAACGTGATCGTGGACGCGGCGAAGCAGAAAGGCACCGGGATGTGGACCTCGCAGAACGCGATGGATCTGCACGTGCCGATTCCCACGATCGACATGGCCGTGGCGATGCGCGACCTCAGCGGCCTGGAGTCGGAACGGACCGCCGCGAGCCGCCAGCTCACCGGTCCCGCTCCGGCGCTGCGCGAGGAGCGCGGCGCGTTCGTCGCTGCGCTCGGAAACGCGCTCTACGCATCGATGCTCCTCACGTACGCGCAGGGCATGGCGACGCTCCACCGCGCGTCCGCCGCGTACGGCTACGGCATCGACCTCGAGACGGTCGCCCGCATCTGGCGTGGTGGCTGCATCATCCGCGCCGCCGCGCTCGAGAAGATCCGCGCGGCCTACCACGCCCGGCCCGATCTGCCGAACCTGCTGCTGGACCCGGCGCTCGGCGCGGAGGTGACGGACCGCGCCCGCGACGTGCGCGGGATCGTCGGCCAGGGGGCGTCGGCGGGCATCCCCGTGCCGGGGTTCGCCGCGTCGCTCGCGTACCTCGACGGCTACCGCAGCGCGTGGCTTCCGGCCAACCTCATCCAGGCGCAGCGCGACTACTTCGGCGCCCACACCTACGAGCGCATCGACGAGAAGGGCGTCTTCCACACGGAGTGGAGCCGTGACTGAACGCCCGCTGGCCCCCGCCGGTACCCGGCCCGGGCCGACGACGATCGTGATCTTCGGCGCTGGCGGCGATCTGGCGTGGCGCAAGCTCGTGCCCGCGCTCTACAACCTGTTCCTGGACGAGTGGCTGCCGACCGAGTTCGCCGTAGTCGGCGTGGACCGGAAGCCCCTCGAGGACGACGCGTTCCGGCAACACCTGCGCGACGGCGTGGATCAGTTCTCGCGGCGGGGCCGCGCGGACGACGCCGCGTGGCGCGCCTTCGCCGGCCGGATCTCGTTCCTGTCGATCGACTTCGTCAATCCCGGAGGCGGCGAGGCCGTCGCGACGCACCTCGAACCCATCGAGCAGAAGTGGAGCGCCCCGGCGAACCGCGTCTTCTATCTGGCGACGCCGCCGACGGCGGTCGCGACGATCGTCGACCGGCTCAGCGAGGCCGGGCTGACCCGCGGGGACGAACGCGTCCGCATCGTCGTCGAGAAACCGTACGGCCGTGACCTGGCGTCCGCGCGCACGCTGACACGGACGCTGTACCGCCTGTTCGAGGAACGGCAGATCTACCGGATCGATCACTACCTCGGCAAGGAGACCGTCCAGAACATCCTGGCGTTCCGGTTCGCCAACGCGTTGATCGAGCCGGTCTGGAACCGCCGGTACATCGACCACGTGCAGATCACCGTCGCCGAGGAGGTCGGGGTCGAGCACCGCGGAGGGTACTACGAGCGGGCCGGGGCGCTGCGCGACATGGTGCAGAACCACCTCCTCCAGATCCTGTGCCTGGTGGCGATGGAACCGCCCGTGTCGTTCGCCGATGAGGAAATCCGAAACAAAAAGACGGACGTGCTCCGCGCGCTGCGGCCCATCGATCCTGAGCACGTCGGCGACGTCGCGGTGCGGGGCCAGTACGGACCCGGCTCCATCGGCGGGAAGCCGGTCCCCGGGTACCGCCAGGAGCCCGACGTCTCGCCGGACTCCGCGACCGAGACGTTCGCGGCGGCCAAGTTCTTCGTGGACAACTGGCGCTGGCAGGGCGTCCCGTTCTACCTGCGGACCGGTAAGCGCTTGCCGGCCAAGGCGTCCGAGGTCTCGGTCCTGTTCCACCCCGCTCCTCATCAGCCGTTTCCGGCGTCGGCGATCGAGCACTGGCAGCCCAACCGGCTGGCGATCCGCATCCAGCCCGCGGAAGGGATCCTGACCCGCCTCCAGGCGAAGCGCCCGGGCCCGGTCATGCATCTCGATCCGGTGGACATGCTGTTCTCGTACGAACAGGCGTTCCGTACCCCCTCGCCCGAGGCGTATGAAACCCTGTTGCTCGACGTGATGCGAGGCGACGCCACCCTCTTCATGCGCGACGACCAGGTCGACGCGGCGTGGTCGGTGGTCGGCCCCGTGCTCGCGGTATGGGCCGGGCGGGTGCCGACGCATTTTCCGATCTACGCGGCCGGCAGTTGGGGCCCAGAAGCCGCCGACGCGCTCCTTGCGAAAGACGGACGCCGGTGGATGCTCCCCACGAGCCTGGAACGACCCACGCACGATTCGTAGCCGCGCGGTCCGGCGGCGCGACGGCGGCGGCCGCAGCCGGCGGGCCCGGGGGCCGCCGCGCGTCCGTGGAGGTCTGGTACTTGGCCTATGCCCTGTTCGGCGTGAGCGTCGCCGGGGGCGTTCCGATCCTGTTGCCGCTGACGGTCATCCGGAGCGGCACGGCCGGCCAGATCGGGATGGTCATCGCGGCGATGAACTTGGGGAGCATCGCCGCTCCGCTGTGGGGGGAGCTCGCCGATCGCTGGCGCGTGCATCGGGCCCTGCTCGCGGGCGGCCTGGTGGTCACGGCCGCGGCCGTCGCCGCGTTTGCG
>DASQGM010000386.1:0-8815 GCA_035632615.1 bacterium
CCTCGAGGTTCAGGTCGGCCCGGAGCCCGATCCGGTCCAGATCGTCCAGCTCCGGCGTGTCCTGGGTCTCCACCTCCCCGGAGCGGGTGGGCTCGTGAAACGTCGGCAGGTGGAGCTCGTCGAGCAGCACCTCCTGGGCCAGCCTGACGAACTCGTCGAAGTCCAGCTCGACGGTCAGCTCCCGGCCGTGGTGGTCTCCGCCGAGGAGCCCGCCGAGGGCCTGCACCTGCTCGCCCCCGGTCCCCTGCGCGCCGCCGCCCGCCCCGGTGCCGCCGCCCCCGCCCTGGGCCAGGAACTGCGCGTCCTCGCCGAACTTGAGGGTCGGCAGATCCAGGGTGGCGATCTGGGTCTTCACCCGTCCGTCGATGATCAGCTCTTTCTGCTGGATCAGGTCGTTCAGGTTCTGCTTGAGATAGTCCCGCAGCAGCGCATCGTGCTTGTACTGGGCGATGCGTCCCCGGTGGATCTTCATGATACGCGCCCCGGGTCCCCTAGAAGCTCCGGCCGATGATCTTGAACAGCGACGGCGCGCACGACGGACAGTACCCGTGCTCCTCGACGGCGCTGCGCTGCAGGACGTCCAGCAGGTCGCGGCTCTTTTGGTCCATCTCCTCGGTCTTCTCGTACAGGCGCAGGCAGTTCTTGATCTTGTTGAACACCACCTCGTTGATCGCGCCGGCGAGGTGCTCGTTGTCGCGGTAGCTCATCCGGCGCAGCTCGTCCCGCCGCTCCAGCAGCACGTTCTCGAACGCGACGCGCCCCTGGCGGCTGATCTGACGTTTCTGCACGAGCACGCCCTCCAGCTCGTCGAGCAGCTCCTTTTCGCTGTCCGACAGCGCCTCGCCGAGCACACTGCGGGCCGCGACGTCAAGATAGTTCAGGTACAGGTTCTGCGCGTAGTCGTAGAAGTGGCTCGGGACGATCTCCTCCACGATCACGTCGACCTTCTTGTTGATGAACTCGACCTTGGTCTCTTCGAACAGCTTCAGCAGGTCCTTCTGGTTGAGGTCCTTGATCGACTGGTGCTCAAAGGTCTGCTCGATCGCGTCGGTGATCCCCTCGAGATCGATGCAGCGTCCGGCACGGGTGTACGCCAGGGAGAACGCGTCCTCGAAGAAGCGGGGAGAAAGCCCTTTGAGGCCCTGCGACTCCTGCCGGGTCTTCACCGCGTAGGTCGCCGCCAGGTCGAAGACGTCCGAGGGTACGTGTTTCTCCTCCCGGCGAACCCGGTTCGCCCGCTCGACTAGGGCCCGGTAGATCCGCGTCTCGCCGCCGACGTCCACGTTGTAGGGGAAGTCGACCTTGTGGATCCTCCCCCGGAGCGGCTCCATGATGTCCTCTGAGAGGAACACGTTGTACTCCGGGTAGTTCGTGTGTCCGATCACGACGGCGTCGACGTGGACGGTCGGGAAGTTGGCAAGATCGATCCGCTTCGACTGGATCAGCTCGAGCAGCAGCGAAAGGAGCTGGCGGCGGCTCTTGAACACCTCCGTCCAGTCGAGCACCCCTCGGTTGGCCCAGATCGCCTTGCCTTCGAAGTCGTACGCCGCTGGATCGTAGGTGGAGCCGCGCTCCTTCAGCATCGCGAAGTTGATGTTGCCGACGAAGTTCGTGATATCCTCACGGCGGAGGTCGGTCGGCGTGTGCTTCGCCACGCCGATCTTGTCCCGCGCCGAGATGAAGATCTGCCGCACCGGCACGGCCCGCCATCCGCCCCACGCGGCGACCGTCCGCTCGCAGACCGGGCACGGCACGGCTTCCTCGTGCCACCAGAGCCCTTCCGCCTCCCGCGCGTCGACCGGGATCATGTCGTAGGGGTGTTGGTGGAACGGGCACCCCTCCACCGCGTACAGGGCGCCGTCCGGCTTGTGCGAGTACTCCTCGAGCCGCCGCTTGAGCCGGTCCACCGTCATCGACTTGCCGGAGCCCTGCGGCCCGACCAGGAGCCGCAGCCGCCGCTCCATGCTCATCGCGTACCCGCGAAAGAAGCTGACGATCTCGTCGAGCTGGGCATCCATCCCGTACACGCCTTCGAACACGCGGGCCTTGCCGAAGTAGTCGATCATGTCCGCGATGTAGTGGAGCGTCGTCCGCGCCAGACGCCGATCGCGCAGGCTCGCGGCCAGGTACGTCTCGACCGTCGTCATCTCGCCCATCCGGCTCACCCGATCCCGAAGGGTGCCGCCCGCCGCCTCGCGGAACGGCCCAAGGCGTCCACGCGATTTCCGTTCACGTGCTCTCCGGCCACTCTGTATCTACCCCACAGTACGTCCGCCATCGATACATCGTTCCGGCCTCCGGCGCCGCGTTACACAAAACGCAGAAGCCCAGCACAGGAGCCGTACGCGCTCCCCGGCCGGGCTTCATGGTCCGCCGCGCCCTACTACCACGGTATTTGGTTCGGTGCCGCTCCGTCGTCCGCTGCCGTATGCTACTGGTCCGACCCGATGGATGGACGTGGCACGTATGACTGCGACGTCGGGCTGCGAACTTTGAGCCGAGTATAGCCCCGGCGGTCGTTTGTGTCAATGAAAGATCGCGAGAAATACGGTGCGCGGTCCGTGACGGACCGTGTGCCCGCGACCTGCCGCCTCGTCGGTCCGATCAGCCGCTGGTCAGGACGTCGCCCCGCCCGGAGACGCGGCGCCCCCTCGGGGGGCGCGCACGAGCAGCAGTGGTTTGAGAAACCGGGCGGCGATCCGCGACGCCACGCTCCCCGACAGCACCGCGTCGAGGCCGGACCGCCCGTGGGTGGCCATGACGATCATGTCCACCGCAATCTGCGCCGCGACGTCCAGCAGCGTCTGGGCCGGGTCGCCGCGCATCACCGACGCGTTGATTCGCAACCCCTGCAAGAGCGGCTGCGCCGCGACGTCTCCGAGGTAGCGCACCGCCTCGCCCTCCTCCATGTCGAGGGATGCCGCGGCGGCGGTCGGCACCAGGCGGGCCGCCGTCGCCCGCTCGCCGCCGAGCGTCGAGAGCGTCGGGACAACGCGGCGGAGCACCACCTCAACCCCATACGCCGCGGCCAGGGTCGCCGCCAAGGGCAGCGCGGCCTCCGCGGCCGGCTCCCCGTCCAGCGGGACGAGAAACCGCCGCAACTCGGGCGCGACCGTGCTCTGGGACGCGGGCCCGTCGGGCGGTCGCACCAGCAGCACCGGGCGCAGGCCTCGCCGGAGCACCTGCTGCGCCACGCTCCCAAACAAGACACGCCGGGCCCCGCCGCCGCCGTGCGTGGCGAGGATGATGAGGTCCGCCGCCAGGTCGTCGGCGTGGTCGACGATGCTCTTTGCGACGTCCCCCTCCTCGTTGGGGTGCACGTGCTGGTCGACCGCGACCCCCGACGCGAGCACGCGGGCGGACACCTCCCCCAGGTACCCGCCGGCCTCCCCCGCCCCAGTCAGGTGCCGCTCCCCGTGCACGGTCGAAGGCGCCTGCCGCTCCATCACGTGCAGCAGGGTGACGCGCGCACCGAGGTGGGACGCAAGCGACACGCCGAGCGGCAGCACGCACTCGGCCAGCCGCGATCCGTCGAGCGGAATGAGAAGTCGCTTGAGGCTCGCTCGTCCTTCGGCTGGTCCCATGTCGTCCCCCGGATTCGTCGCCGGCCGCCCCCGGTCCCTGCGAGCGGCGCCTCGGCGTCCCGTTAGCCGCCCGTGAAGATCTGATACAGCAGGTAGATATTGAGCAGAACGATGAGACTGACCACGAGCCAGCCGGCAGCCGTCATCAGCGTGCCGTTCGTGAGCACACCCATCAGCCGACGGCGCTGGGTGAAGAGCATGAGCGGCACCAGGGCGAACGGGAGCCCGAAGCTCAGGATGACCTGGCTGATGACCAGCGTGCGCGTCGGATCGAGGCCGATCATGATCACCACGATCGCCGGGATCATCGTCACGAGCCGGCGCACCCAGACGGAGATCTGCCGGTGAATGAAGCCTTGCATGATCGTCTGCCCGGCCATCGTCCCCACCGCGGACGACGAGAGCCCGGACGCGAGCAACGAAATCGCAAACACGAAGCTGCTCG
The DNA here is from genome assembly GCA_035632615.1 of bacterium. Classification (GTDB taxonomy): domain Bacteria; phylum Sysuimicrobiota; class Sysuimicrobiia; order Sysuimicrobiales; family Segetimicrobiaceae; genus JAJPIA01. The sequence continues at coordinate 4,030 of DASQGM010000386.1, forward strand.
CGCCGCCGAGGAGCGGGACGAGCGTGCGGTGCGCTTCTTCGATGGTGGCGATCTTTGTCAGCCCGTGCACCCAGAACGTGGACGCGGCCATCACGAGCATGGCCGCGTTCACGAGGCCCGCGAGGGTCATCGCGATGGCGACGTCGAGCACGTTGAACCGGAACAGCAGCCGCGCCTGCTCAGGACTCTTGGTGACGATCCGGTTCTGCGTCAGCGAGGAGTGCAGGAAGACCACGTGCGGCATCACGGTCGCCCCGAGGATGCCGACGGCGAGGAGAATGGAGTCGCTGTTCCCCAACACGGGATGGGCGATGCTGTGCCCGATCGCCATCCACCCGGGCCGATCCAACACTGTCTCGACCAGATACGACGCCGCGATCACCCCGACGAGCGCGGTGATCACGGCCTCCAGCGGGCGGAACCCGCGGTGTTCAAGCGCCAGAATGGCCATGGTCGCCACCCCGGTGAGCAGCCCCGCCCCCAACAGGGGAATCCCGAGCAGGAGATTGAACCCGATCGCCGCGCCGAGGAACTCGGCCAGATCGGTGGCCATCGCGACGATCTCCGAGACGACCCACATGCCCCAGACGACGGGGCGCGGAAACTGCTCCCGGCACATCTCGGCCAGGTTCCGGCCCGTTGCGATGCCGAGCTTGGCGGACAGCGTTTGGACCAGCATCGCCATGAGGTTGCTGGCCAGCACGACCCAGACCAGGCGGTAGCCGAATTGGGCGCCGCCCTGAATATTGGTTGCGAAATTGCCGGGGTCGATATAGGCTACGGACGCGATGAACGCCGGTCCGAGGAATGGCAGCGCGCGGGCCAGGCCCCGGCGGGTGCTGCGTCCCGACAGCACGTCGGCCGCGGCGCTCACGGTCGACACGTCGCCCGGCGCCGGCGCCGCGCTCCGGGCGTCGTCGCTCACCGGACGTACACCCCTTCGGCGAGGTCGTGCGTCAGCACGCACTCGTGTCCCCCCAACTCTACCCGGAACCGCCGCCCCGAGAGCCGCGCGAGCACGCACACGGCGACTCCCGGCAACACCCCGAGCGCGGCCAGCCGCCGGAGCAGATCGGGCCGGCGGTCGCTGACACGGTCCACCACCCCGGCCTCCCCGGGAGGCACCTGCGTCAGATCAGGGTAGTGCACATCGCGCACCGTCCCGTCCTTGGCCGGAATCGGGTCGCCGTGAGGATCGCGCGTGGGCTCGCCCAGCGTCGCCGCGATCCTGGCCTCGACCTCGTCCGACAACACGTGCTCAAGGCGCTCTGCCTCTCGATCGACATGGTCGAGGCTCACCCCGAGGGCCTGCGCCAAATACAGCTCGAGCAGGCGATGGTGGCGGATCGTCTCCAACGCGATGCGCTCGCCCGTCGGGGTCAGCGTGAACCCACGGTACGGCGTGTGGGCGACGAGACGATGGTGGGCCAGCCGCTTGATCATGTTCGTCGCGGACGCCGCGGAGACGCCAAGCCGCGCGGCCACATCCGACGTCGACGCGACGCCGTGGACCCGCTGGAGCTTGTAGACCGCCTTGAGATAGTCTTGCATCACGCCGGTGATCGCGGCCATCCCGGTGCTCCGATCTCGGAGGGTGACTAAACTATTTTATTGCCGACTAAATCTTCCGCGAAAGGAGTGTACCGAACGGAACCGCGGGGTGTCAAGTGCGCGCGCCTAACGGACGCTGGTCGCGACGTACTCCAGCACGATCGTATGGCCGGTCCCGTACTGGCTCGCGAGCGACGGCGGGTACGGATCGCCGACGGCCGTCGGGGAGCACGGCGGGTTCGTCATCGCCGCCGTGCAGTAGTCGAGACGGTTGAGCACCAGTGCCGGGCCGGCCGATGACGGCTTGCCGTCGACGAGGAGCCGGACCGCGTGGGTCGCGTCGGCCTTCCGGCCCAGCAGTTCGCCCGCCGTGTAGACGACCGGGAGGTCGACGCCTTTGACGCTGGCCGTCCCGTACGTGGCGCGCCAGATCGCAAAAAAGTCGCCGAGCGTGTAGGTTTGGGTCGCGCTCGTGGACTCGATGTGGACGATCCCCGACGTGTCGTGCGTGTGGACGGGCTCGAAGCAGGCCTGGTTGGCGTCGCGAATGCCGACGTACGCCGGGATCGTGACCGGCTGCCCGTCGAGGAAGAGTCGGAGGTACGGATGAATGTGCTGCTGCGCCCCTTCGAACGAGAGACACGGGAACGGGAACGGCGCGGCGCCGGCGACCGTCGTGGACGGCGTCAGGCGCGCGAACGTGACGACGGCCGCGAGCAGAGCGAGCACCAGCCACGGCGCGCGGCGCCGTGGCCGCGTCTTCGCCGGTCCTCGATTCCGGGTCGCGCGTCGGTCCTGATCCACGGCATCTCCTTCTCGTCGATCCCTTCCGAGTGTAGCGGCCGAGCCCGCGAATCGGCAAGCCCGGGGCGCGCCGCCAGGACGCGGCCGAGCGGTTCCCGAACACCCCGGTATGTCGCAGACACGCCGAACACCCCGACGTCTTGCGCCCGGGGACACCATCGGGTTGGTATCCCCGTCGGGGCCGACGACGCCGGCGGGAGCCACGACCCCGCAGCACATCGAGCTCGCGCGGCGACGGTTTCTCGGCGCCGGGTTTCGCACGGTACTCGCCCCCCACGCGCTGGACGTCCGCGGCTACCTCGCCGGGAGCGACGCGGACCGGGTCGCCGACCTCCACGCGATGTTCGCCGATCCTAGGGTGCAGGGCATCCTATGCGTGCGCGGCGGATACGGCGCGCACCGGCTGCTGGACGCGCTTGACTACGAGATGATCCGGACGCACCCGAAGGTCTTCATCGGCTACAGCGACATCACCGCGCTCCACCTCGCCTTTCACGTGCGAAGCGGGTTCGTCACATTCCATGGTCCCATGACGACGGCGCTTTCCCACGCGGACCCGCACGACTTCCTTTCCTGCCTGCGGGCCGTGGCGCGCCCCGAGCCGTTGGGCGCGCTCGCCAACCCCCCGGGTGCGCCCCCGATCGAGACGCTCGTGCCCGGGGAGGCCGAGGGCGAGTTGATCGGCGGCAACGCGGCGCTCCTGACGGCGTTGTTGGGGACGCCCTACGAGCCCGAGTTCGCGGGCCGGCTCCTGTTTCTCGAGGATCTGGGCGATCGCCTCTACCGGCTCGATCGCAAGCTCGCGCACCTGCGCCTCGCGGGCGTGTTCGAGCGCGTGGCGGGAATCATCGTCGGCGAGTGCCGGTATCCCGCGGACCCGGAGGGACTCGCGCTACGCCAGATCCTGGACGACCTCATCGTGCCGCTCGGCAAGCCGGCGATCTACGGGCTGGCATGCGGACACGGGGCGTATCACCTGACGCTGCCGGTGGGCGTGCGCGCGCACCTCGACGCCTCGCGGGGCGTGGTGCGGATCCTCGAGGCCGGGGTGGCCTCGGACTGACGCGTTGCGCCGCGGGCGGACCCGCCTAACGGGAGCCGCGCAACCCGGACACTTCCTCCACGAGGTGTCGCGCCAGGTAACATGCAAGGTCGGACGGATCGTCCGGCGCCGGCCGGTCGGCGGGATGGTCCAGCACGGTCACCGAGGTATCCCCGGCGAAGAACGCCCACGCGTCCGTGCCGGGCTCCAGGGACGGGGGCACCCCGGCCCGCAGCTCGAGGCGCAGCCGGCGCCCGGCCTCCCCGGGCGCCGCAGCCTGCTCGATGACGGTGTGCTCGACGATGTGGCACCCGGCCACCGTCGTCGCCGCGACGGACCGGGGCATGGCCGACGGCACGTTGATGTTGACCAGGGGCGGCCGGCCGCCGATGCCGCCCGCGCCGAGGTGTCCGTCGCCCAGCAGCTCCACCGTGCGCACGGCCATCCGGGCCGCGGTCTCCCATGCGGGCACGGCCGGGTCGCGGCGGCAGGACACCGCCACGCCGGGAATCCCGAGCGTCGTCGCCACGCGAGCCGCGCCGACCGTCCCGGAGAGATAGACGTCGCACCCGAGGTTCGGTCCGGGGTTCACCCCCGACACCACGAGGTCCGGCCTCGGCACCACGGTACCGCAGGCGGCCAGGACGACGCAGGTCGCCGGCGTGCCGTTCAGATGGTAGGCAAGCGCGGCGCCCATGCGGAGGAGGGCCGAGGCCGCGTGCACATCGATGTCGCTGCGCACGGTCAGCGCCGCGCTTGAGGCGCTCCGGTCGTCGCTCGGCGCGAGCACCATGACCTCGTGGACGGACGCGAACGCGCGCACGAGCGCGTGCAGCCCCTCGCTCTCGATACCGTCGTCGTTCGTAATGAGCACGCGCATCGTGTTGCCTCCCTCGTGGGGGGAGCGGCCGATCTCCGCCCGCGGTCCCGCGGTCGTCGGCCGGGCCCGGCCGAACGCGACCTCCCCGCCGATGCCACAAACGTTTCGACGATCTGCCGCTGCCCGATCAGATAGGCGACCACAACCGGCGCCCACCACCGTGCTCGCGGCGGTGAGTGGCCCCTACAACTCTGCGCCTTCTCCAAGGAACTGCGCGATGCCTGTCTGCACGGTGTGCATCGAGGTCGCCGGCGCCATCAGCAGGGGCCAAAAGTATTCGCCGGGCGTTGAGGAGGACGAGCAAGCGCCGTGAGCACCACGATCGCCGCGGCTATCCCGTGCCCGGAACGCCGCGCCTCCGCGGACCGCGTCATCGGACACCCACCGCGGCCCCGACCGGACCGCCGAGACCGGAGACGGCGACCTCGACCGGGCACGGGACGATCGCCGCCACGTACCCGCGTAGTCGCTCCATCTCCTCATCGTTGGGCAACCGGTGGTGTGTGAGG
>DASQGM010000387.1:0-4437 GCA_035632615.1 bacterium
CTGACCGGAACCAAGATGTGGATCACGAACGGGTCGATGGCCGACGTCGCGCTCGTGTGGGCCAAGGACGAGGAGGGCGAAATCCGCGGCTTCCTCGTGGATCCCACGCTCCCGGGGTTCAGCGTGCACGACATCCACACCAAGGCCTCCATGCGCGCGTCGGTCACGAGCGAGCTCGTCCTCGACGACGTCGAGGTGCCCGCGGACGCGGTCCTGCCGAAGGCCGTGGGCCTGGGCGCGGCACTGCGCTGCCTGACGCAGGCGCGATACGGGATCGCGTGGGGCGCGGTGGGCGCGGCGGTCGCGTGCTACGAAGAGGCGCTCGCGTATGCACGGGGACGCGTGGCGTTCGGGCGGCCGATCGCGGCGGCCCAGATCATCCAAGAGCGCCTGGTGAACATGTTGACGGAGATCACCAAGGCGCAGCTGCTCGTGTACCACCTGGGTCGGCTCAAGGACGCCGGCGCGATGCGGTACACGCAGGTGAGCCTGGCCAAGCGGAACAACGTGCGGATCGCGCTCACGATCGCGCGGGAGGCCCGGTCGATCCTCGGCGGGTACGGGATCACGCTCGAGTACCACGCGATGCGCCACGCCGCCAACCTGGAGACGGTGGACACTTACGAGGGCACGTACGACGTGCACACCCTGATCCTGGGCCGCGACATCACCGGGTTCGACGCGTTCGGCGCCTCGAAATGACAGCAGGCGGCGCGACGCGGCCGTACGACGAGATCGTCCTCGGCCTCGGCGTGATGGGGAGCGCTGCGGCGTGGCGCCTCGCGCAGCGCGGGCGACGCGTGCTCGCCCTGGACGCGCACGCGCCCGGGCATCGGCTCGGCGCGTCGCACGGGCACACGCGGATCATCCGCAAGGCCTACTTCGAGGATCCCGCCTATGTGCCGCTGCTCGACCGCGCGTACCAGTTGTGGGACGAGCTAGCGCGCGAGACCGGCGAGACGCTGCGGCTGCCGACCGGCGGGTTGATGCTCGGCCCTCCGGAGGCGCCGGTGATCGCCGGGGCGCTGCGGAGCGCGCGGGAGCACGACCTACCGTATGAGCTGCTCACCGCGCGCGAGGTGCGGCGCCGGTTCCCGGCTTTCACCCCCGACGACGCGGTGGCCGGGCTCTGGGAGCCGCAGGCGGGCATCCTCTTCCCCGAGCGGTGCGTACGCGCGCTGCAACAGGCCGCGGAGCGGGCCGGAGCGGAATTGCGCTTCGAGGAGCCGGTGCGCGGCTGGCAGGCCGACGGGGCGCGCGCGATCGTGGAGACGCCGCGCGGTCGCTACGAGGCCGACACGCTCGTCATCGCGGCGGGGCCGTGGGCGCCCTCCGTGCTCGCGCGTCTCGGGCTGCCGCTCGAGGTGATCCGGCAGGTCGCGTGCTGGTTCGAGCCCGTGAGCCCGGAGCACGCCGTCTCACTCGCGCCTGACCGGTGCCCCTTGTTCATCGGGATGATCGACGGCGTGCATCTCTACGGCCTCCCCGGTGCGGCCGGGCCCGGGTTCAAGGTGGCGATTCACGACACGGGCGAGTGGAGCGATCCGTGCACGCCGGAGACCGTGCGCCGCGACGTGGCGCCGTCCGAGGTGGAGGCCGTGCGCCGGCTGCTGCGCCGGTTGCTGCCCAGCCTCGACGGGCCGCTCGTCGCGGCGGAGACCTGCCTCTACACCATGACCCCGGACGCCCACTTCGTCATCGATCGGAGCGCGGCCCATCCACGGCTCGTGTACGCGGCGGGGTTCAGCGGGCACGGGTTCAAGTTCGGCGTCGTCGTGGGCGAGATCTTGGCCGACTTGGCGACGGCCGGCCGCACGGCGTATCCCATCGCGTTCCTTTCAGCCGAGCGGTTTCGCGAGGCGCGCCCCGCTCCGGCATGACGGCGACGTCGCGTTCGGCGTCCGCGGCCGGCGTCGCGGCCGCGGTCTCGGCGGCTGGGTCGGGGAGCCTTCACCGGCGCGTCACGTTGCTTGCGGGTCTCGCGTTCGCCAGCAACGGCCTCAACCTCGGCGTGCTGAGCTTCGCGCTTCCCGGACTCCGCGCGGCGTGGGGGCTGACCCCCGGGCAGGCCGGGCTGCTGACCGCGGGCGCCGGGGCCGGCCAGCTGATCGGCGGGGTCGTGATGGGGTACGCCGCGGACTGGATGGGGCGACGGGCCGGATACGGGCTGACGGTCGGCTTGAGCGCGATCGCGACCGGCGCCGCCTCGCTCGCCCCCTCGCTCGGATGGCTCGTGGCGCTGTTGTTCCTCGCCGGGGTGGGCTTCGGCGGCGTCGCGCCCGTCGCGACGAGCATGGTCGGGGAGTTCGCGCCGCGTGAGATCCGCGGGGCGCTCATGGGATGGACCCAGGTCATCTGGACCGTGGGGTGGATCGTCGCCGCAGCCACCGGCGCGCTTGCCGCCCACGGCCTGGGCTGGCGGGTCGTGTTCGCGGTCGGCGCGGTGCCGCTCGTGTGCGCGGTCGTCGGCCCCTGGCTCGTGCCGGAGTCGCCGCGCTTCCTCCTGGCCCACGGTCGCCGGCTCGAGGCTGAGGTGCTGGCGCGTCTGCTCCGGGAGCGGTTCGGGGCGCAGATCGAGTTGCCGGAGCAGGAACACGCGTCGCGCGTCTCGCTGGCGGCGCGTGTCAGGGAGCTGTGGAGCCCGCGGTTCCGGCGCTCCACCATCATGGTCTGGACCGTCTGGTGGGTCATGATCGGCGCCTACAACGGTCCGGTGTCATGGCTGCCCACGATGCTGCAGGCGTCCGGCGCGGCGCACGCGGAGCGTGTATCGCTCTTGTTCGCCTGCGCGATGATCGTGCCAACGATCATCGCGACGTTGCTGGTGGATCGGGCCGGGCGCAAGCCGGTGATTATCGGGGCGCTGGTCGTGGGCGCCGTGGGCGCGGCGGTGCTCGCGGCCGCGCGCGGGGAGACGATGCTCGTGCTCGGCGGGATCCTGATGGGGGGTGGCGTCCTGGCGGCGTGGCCGGTGATCTTGTCGTTCGCGGCCGAGCTGTACCCGACGCGCATCCGCGCGACCGCCACGGGGTGGGCGTCCGCGGCCGGCCGCACCGCCGGGATTCTGTCGCCGGCGCTCCTCGGCCTCATGATCGGGAGCTGGTCGAGCGGGCACGCCGCGATCGGGGTCTACGTGGTCGCGATCGCCGCCGCGGTCGCGGTCGTCCTCGTGTTCGGCGAGGAGACGGCGGGCCGGTCCCTCGAGGACATCACCGGCGTGGGCGACGCGCGGCCGGCGACGGCGGGGCAGGGCACGCCGTGAGCCTTCCGGAATGAGTGCCAAGAGAGACCGGCGCGCCGTGGGGCGCGGGAGGTGAATCATCGACATGGGGCACTGGTGGAGGCAGCGGGTCGCAGCGTTGGTCGTCGTCGCGTTCCTCGGTGGGGTGGCCGCATCGCCGGCGCTGGCGCAGCTCAACGTCAACATCGGGTCGTTGATCAAGCTGTTCGGCATCGGCTACGTGGTCAAGCAGTTCGGGCCCCAGATCATCAGCGCGATCAACACCTTGATGCTGAACAACAACGCGGCGAACAAGGAACTGACGAAGGTCGTGCCGATCCTGAGCGTCGGCATTAACGTCGGCAGCTCGGGTGGTGCCTACATCGGCGCGGCGCAGATCCAGGGGCCGAAGGCGGCGCTCGATCAGGTGCAGGCGGTCGCGCAGATCGAAGGCACCTTTACCGGGGTCGCGCGGCTGCGCGGGCTCATCCCGGTCGACAGCCTGACGCCGATTCCGGGCAAGCTGCACCGCGTCTACGGCGTCGGCGTGACGGCGCTCGTGGACTTCAACCTCTAAGGGTCCGTACGCCCGCCGGTCCGGCTCCGCGTCGCGGGACGGCGCGGCTCCCGCTCGTGCGCCGGGCGCCGGTTTATGGTACGCTCCCCCCTGGACGGAGCAAAGGGGGCGCACACACGTGAACGCGATGGACACGGCACCCCGGCGGTACCACATTATCACCCAGGGCTGTCAGATGAACGTCCGCGACTCGCAGGCGATGGCCGGCCTCCTCGCCGGCCTCGGCTACGAGCGGGCCGACGACCCCGGGGACGCCGACGTGATCCTCCTGAACACCTGCACGGTGCGCGAGGGGGCGGACGACAAGGCCTACGGCCGGCTCGGGGAGCTGCGCGCGCTCAAGCGGCGGCGGCCCGGGCTGATCCTGGGCATGGCAGGGTGCCTCGTCCAGAAGGACCGTGACCGCGTGCTCAAGCGGGCGCCGTGGCTCGATCTGGTCTTCGGCGTGCACAACATCCATCGCCTCCCCGAGCTGCTCCGCGACGCCCAGGACGGGTGCATGCCCGTGTACGAGGTGTGGGACCGCTCGGACAAAGAGCACCCGCTGCCGGTGCTGCCGGCGGTGCGGGCCGGGGGCGTGCGGGGCTTCGTCAACATCATCCACGGCTGCAATAAGTTCTGTACGTTCTGTATTGTACCG
>DASQGM010000388.1:0-10857 GCA_035632615.1 bacterium
ATCATCATCGGCAGGACCAGCAGCGTGGTGAAGACGGTGCGGCCAACGGTCGCCCGGTGCAGAAGCAGCGCGAGCGCGAAGCCCAGCACGAACTCGCCCAGCACCGAGCAGAACGTGTACAGCAGCGTGAACCGCAACGGACGCCAGAACTCCTCGCCGTGCAGGAGACCGGCGTAGTTCTGCAGACCGACCCAGGTCAACCGACTGGGAACGACCGACAGGTCCCAGACGCGAAAACTGAGGTACAACGAGAACACCAACGGCAGCGCTAGGATGACACAGGCAGCGAGGAGGGTTGGACCGAGGAGTCCCCAGGCAAACCGCTCTTCCGCGACTTGCCTCACGGTCATCCCGTGGCGCTTCGGTGTCGCCACGAGCCTATCCAGCATAGTGGTAGTTGTTTCGCCGTCGGAAGAGGTGGCTCCTGCCGTGACCCGATGCGCGCATGACGACGCGATCCACGCGCCCCGACTTTTAGAACATCGACGTGCCGTCCGGATCCGCCGGGGCCAAGTACGTGAGAGGATCGCGGAACAGATCGTCGCGCGAGCAACAGAAGATCTCCGTATCGCTGATGCGGAACCCCGCCTGAAGCAGCGGGGCGAGCACACCGTGCGGTTCCGGCACCACGATGCAGTACCGCGCCTCGTCGCTCGACGCGGACGCACGTTCCGCCGTAGTGCTCGCCCACCGCCACGCAGCGCCAACACATGCGACGGAGTCAGCGGACGCTGCCACTCCCACGGGTCCGAGGCGAACGTCGACATCTCCGGTCGCTCCTCGGGCGCACCGGCGCACGTATCCGTACCCCACTGCGTCGCCGTTCCGTCGAAACCACAGCGGTATCGCGCCGAGGACCTGCTGCCAGTACGCGTGATCTTCGGGACGCATGCGCCCGCACGCTTCGGCATCCCAGGCCACGAGGTCGGCACCGCCGCCGTCCGCCACCGCCGCGACCACACCCGCGCTCGGTAGCTGTGCCGCCGCCCGGGCCGTTCCCGTGAGAAAGAAGTGAGGCCACCGCGGCCGCAGGCCGGCCTGCACATACAGAGTCAGCGCGCCGGGATGTGTTGAGCTCATCGTGCAATATCCGGCCACCGGCGCCGCCATCAACTGCCGGAGGAGGGTCCCGCCGATGCCGCCGGACTGCCGGTCCGGCGCCACGAAGAGCTCGGCGATGAACGCGATGCCGCTACGCACCAGCGCGGCAGCGTACCCGACAGCGGCATCCCCGTCCTCCGCGATCCACAGCTCCCCGGTCGTGAGCTCATGGCGGAAGAGGCGGAAGAGAGGCAGCATGACGTCGGGAGTCGCCGGCGAGGCCTGCCCAGGATGCGCGGCGGCACGCCACACTCCGTAGACCGCCGGGAGATCCGCCTCAACGGCGCGTCGAATCCGGACGTCCATGCAGGAGTGTCCCCTTGCTACCGGACGGCAGCCGCGTTGACACGGACGTCGGGCACCGTCGAGAGCCACAGACGCGCCTGCTGCGGCGACCGCAGCCGCACGACCGCGAGATGCCCGTACTCTGGACCGTCCAACACGGACGTGTACTCCCGCCGGTGACGCCCGTGCGTGCGCAGAGCCCAGAGAATGATGGAGTCCCGGCTGACCGCAGTCCGCAACTGTTCGCGATTGCCGTGCAACAGCTCTTCCCGAACGATCATCCTCCGCAGGGTCCGGAGGAACACCTGCCGGAGCACGACCGTCAGCGGGAAGTCGAGCCAGACGATCGTGTCCGCCACAGGCCACACGATGTCACGCGCCTTGGCATAGTTCCCGTCCACCACCCACGCGGTCCGCTCGAGCGCACGGGAGACCCGCGCACGAAACACGTCGGTCGGCGTCTCGGTCCACCCGGGCCCCCAGTGAAGCGCGTCCAGCTCGATGTGCGGGATTCCGAGGCGCCGTGAAAGTTCGCGCGACAAGGACGTCTTGCCGGACCCGCTCGTCCCGATGACCACGATGCGTTGCAACGCCATACATCCAGAACCTACCGCATCGATGGCGCGAGGACAAGACATGGGGGGGCGTATCTAGTGCCGAAATTCTCCGGCAATCCGGAGCATCGTCTCCAGCGTGCGCTCGACATCCCGGTCCGTGGTCGCCCACGATGCGACGCTGATGCGCATCGCGGCCCGCCCGCGCCACACGGTGCCGCCGCACCAGCACGTGCCGTCTCGCTGGACCGCGTCGATCACCCGCGTGGTCGTGTCGTCCGCGCCGAACGACACGAGAACCTGATTGAGGACGACCTCGTTGAGCACCTCGTACCCCCCCTGCTCAAGACCCTTGGCCAGGCGCGCGGCCTGCCGGCAATTTCGCTCGATCAGGTCGACGAACCCGCGTCGCCCGAGGCTGCGCAGGGCGGCCCAGACCTCCACGCCCCTCGCCCGTCGCGACATCTCCGGAGTGTAGTGCGCGGGCTCCCGCCGCCCGCCCTGTGGGAGGTACGCGGCGGTGGCAGACATGGCGGCCCGCAAGTGCGCGGCCTCGCGGACGAAGGCCACACCGCTGTCGTAGGGTACGTTCAACCACTTGTGGGCGTCCACGGCCCAGGAGTCCGCGCGGTCCAAGCCGCGCGTCTGGTGTGAGAACATGGGGGATGCCGCCGCCCACAGCCCGAAAGCACCGTCCACATGAACCCACGCGCCGGTCGCGTGCGCCGCGTCGCAGAGCTCGGCGGCCGGGTCGAACGCTCCGGTGTTCACGTTGCCGGCCTGCAGGCACACAATCGCCGGCCCATCGAGACGCGGCAACGCATCGGGGCGCATCCGGCCTTCCCCATCGACCGGCACGCGCACGACGCGCTCGCGGCCGAACCCCACTAGGCTGAGCGCCTTGAGCAGGCTGACGTGCACCTCGTCCCCCACGACGAGCGCGATTGGGGGCGCGCCAAAGAGACCCTGCGCCTCCACGTCCCACCCCGCGCGCGCGAGCACCGCGTGGCGCGCCGCCGCGAGCGCGGTGAAGTTGGCGACCGTGGTGCCGGTCACAAACGCGCCGGCCGCGCTCGAAGGCAGGTGCAACAGGTCAAGCAACCATCGGAGCGCCGTCTCCTCTACCGCCGCCGCCACCGGCGACATCACGGAGAACGCCACATTCTGGTCCCACGCGGCGGTCAGCCAGTTGGCGGCAAGCGCCGCCGGCAGCGACCCGCCGGTGACGAAGCCGAAATACCGCGGCCCCGCGGAGGCCACGGTCGCGGGCGATCCTACCTCGTCGAGCAACGCGAGTACCCGCTCGGGATCCGCCGAATGTTCCGGCAGGGACCCGTCAAGCTCGCGCAACCGGTCCACAGCCTCGGCGGCGGGAGCCACGCGTCGAGCATCGAGCCCCTCAAGGTATCTCGCCGCGCGTTCCGCCGTGGTGCGCAGGAGCGTTCTCGATACACTCTCGGCCAACGGAACCACCCCCTCGACTCTGGTCTCGTCCGTCGCAGGCCCAGGGTCCGATCATCCGGACGTGACGGCGATCGCGCACTCCGATCTAACCAGCCGCTCCAGCCCCGGTTGCTTCTCTTCCCCGTGGGAAGGCGCACTCCGCCCGTTCGCATCGCCGCCCTGGTGACTCGTCGCGTCAGGCGTCGGGGCGCACGAGGCCGAGGTCCTCGTAGATCGCCGCGTTGAGCGCGTTGAGCCGTGCCTGGTGGCGGGGTTCGCCGGGCGTACCGTTGGCCGCCCACGCCACGACGAGGCCGTGCTCGGGGTCGCAGAACGCGCACGACGACTGGTACCCGCTGTGCCCAAACGTGCGGGGCGACGCGTGCGGCCCGTAACCGTATGGCGGAGCGCCCGTGCCATGCATCTTGGAGTCGAGGATGAATCCCAGTCCCCAGTCCATGACGTGCTGAAACGTCTGATCCACCATCCCCGTCCGGTGCCGCGCGGTCAGCGATTCGACCGTCTGGGAAGATACGATCCGCGCGTCCCGCGAGCGTCCCCGCACCGCCAGCATCTCGTAAAACCGGCCCAGCTCCCGCACGGGACCGCGTCCGCTGCCGCCCGGCCGGTATGGCCCGCCCAGCGCTTCGCCGTCGGCGTCGTTCTGCCGTGCTTCATCGCCGCTGGTGTCGTAGAGGGTGCCGAAGCGATCCCCGTAGGCCTCGCGCGTCCGCGCCGGGATGCCGATCCACGAGTCGCGCATGCCAAGCGGCTCGAAGATCGTCTCGCGAACGACGCGGCTGTAGTCGCGACCGTCCAGGCGCCGCACGATTTCGGCGAGGATGTACCAGCTCGTCCACGCGTGATATCCGGCCCGGGCTCCGGGGACCCACCCGGGCTCCAGCGGCGCCGCGCAGATGCCGGCGATGATCCCGTCCCACGAACGGATCGGTTCGGGCCGGACGGCGCCACGAAACCCGCCGGTGTGCGTCAGCAGGTGCCTGACGGTAACCGCGGCCTTCCCATGCGCGCCAAACTCCGGAATGAAGCGCGCCACCGGGTCATCGAGCTCGAGCGCGCCGCCCTCCCACAGCCGGGCGATCGCAACCGCCGCCACGGGTTTGCCCGACGACATCCACGGCATTAGCGTGTCCGGCGTGAGCGGGATCCCCGGCCGCACCTCGCCGACTGCCGCGTCCGCAACGGACGCCCCGCCCGCGGACACGTAGAGCTGCAGGCCCAAGTGCAGTTCGTCGGCGATGCCCCGGGCGATCGCGGTGCTGGTCCGGGGAAATCCCGGGACGATGTCGGCGGCGGCAGCGTCGTGCGTTCCGGGCATCTGCCCGTCCCTCCAGAAGACAAAGTGGGGGTCTCAACCCCGGGCGGCATGGCGCCCGCTCCTTTTTCCACATGGAAACGGCCGGATCATGCAGCACAGACGCGCCGCGGCCCGTCACGCCGCTGGGACGGTCGTGACGGGCTGCGGCACCCTGTGACGCGATGCGCCCTACCCTACCGCGTCGTGGACGGCTGGCTCGACGGCGACCCGGCTCCAGGCTTGCTCGCGATGTGGAGCGAGTTGACGATCTGCGCCAGCAGGCCGGCGTGCCCGGCCAATGCCGCGGCGTCGGCGGCGGTCGTACCTATGAGCACGAACGCCTTCCCCTGCTGCACGAGACACACCTGCCGGCTCCACCGGGTCTCACCGTTGCTCGCCTTCCACGTGTACTCGTGCGCGTACGCTGGCAGCCCCGCCACCGTCGTGGGCCCCTTGCTGACCGTGCTGAAGTTGATATGCGCAAAGTGCTGCGTGACCCACTCCGCCTCGCTCTCGCACGACTGCGGCGACATCCCGGACGGGACGCCGCGCACAACAACATCGAGGCTGTCCGGCAGCCCCCGCCCAGGCTCCGGTGCGGTGGCCGCGAGCGTCACGTTCCCGCTCGGCGCCTCGACGGACCAGGTCGAGGGCACGCTCAGCGTGAACTGGTGCCCGGGGTCCTGGACGGTACGGCCGGCCGCCGCCGTATTGGCCGCGAGCGCGGGCGCCACCACAACCGCGGCGGCCACGGCGAGCGTGCCGAGCAGCGACTTCGTCCGTGCTCCCCACAGCGTGTGCGGTCTCCACATCATCGGCATCACCCGGGGGAATGTTACCCAAATGCGGGCCCGCGCCAATCATCCGGCGCGCCCCCGCGGCGCGGGCCTCCGTCCGGGCTCGAGCCCGACGCCCAGCGGTTCCAAGATGCGCACGACCATGTTGTAGTAGGCGACGACCTGCACCAGCTCCACGATCCGCTCCGCGTCGAGGAACGCGCGCAGCGCGTCAAACACGACGTCGCCGACGCGCACCGCCCGGGTGGTCTCCGCGCTGTACCGGATCACGGCGCGCTCCTCGTCGCTGAAGACGGTGGACCGTTCGTAGTCCGCGAGCGCCTCGAGCTTCTCGACGGGCACCCCGACGCGCCGGGCGATCTCCCAGTGGTGGGTGAACTCGTAGTCGACGCCGGCGACCTGCCCGACGGTCATGATCGCGAGCTCCCGCAGGACGGGGTCGAGCGCGAGCGCCGTGCGCAGGCACGTGCTGTAGTCGACGAGACGCCGGAGCGGGCCCGGCGCGTGCGCGAGCACGCGAAACAGGTTCGCGACTTCCCCGCGCCCGGCCGTGAGGCCGTCGTAGATGTCCCGGTCCTCCGGTCGAAGATCCTCGCGAGTCAGGTACGGCACACGCGGCATGGCCATGCTCCCTTCAGCGCCCCTGGTGGAGAACCGCCTGGACGCTCGTCTCGACCACGACGAACTCGGGCCCGGCGCTCGCCAGAATCGCCGGAAGGACATCGAGGTCCCCGACGGTGCGGATCCGGGTGACGGTGAAGCCGAAGGCCCGGCCGAGCAATGCGAGGTCCGGATTCGTGAACTCGGTCCCGATGGCGCGCCCGGGAAAGTCGCGCGCCTGCTGGACCCGGATCGAGCCGTACGTCCCGTTCTCCGACACGATCACCTTCAACGGCAACCCGCGCTGTTTCGCGACCGCGAGCTCGTTCCCCGTCATGAGCAGCCCGCCGTCTCCGACGAAGCAGATCACCTGGCGGGCCGGCTCGCGCAACGCCGCCGCGACGGCGGCCGGCACGCCGAACCCCATCGCCCCGGAGATCGGCGCGAGGAGACGCTGCGGCGGCGCGAACGGGACGACGCGGTACACCGGCGCGCCGAACATCCCGGCGTCGACCGTCACGATCGCGTCGGGCCGCAGGTGCTGGCCAACGAGCGCCACCACGCGCTCGAACGGCACCCCGTCGTCGACCTCGTGGGGCTGCACCGCCGCGATCGTGCGTCGCTCCGCCCCTAGACGCTCGATCCAGGCCCGCCGGCCAGCGGGCGGCTCGGTTGGCGGCGCCCCCAGCGTCTCGATGAGCGCCCGAGGGTCGCACGCCACGGCGAGATCCGCCGCGAAGTGCGTCCCGATGACCGCTGGGTCGGGGTGCACGTGCACGAGCCTCATCTCCGGGCGCACCGGCCGCGGGAACGTGTAGCGCTGCGTGGTGATCTCGCCAAGGCGCGCCCCGAGGACGAGCAGGAGATCGGCGTCGCGGAGGGCGCCCATCTGGGAGGCCGGGTTGGCGAGCCCCATGTCCCCGGCGTAGAGGGGGTGCGTGTTCGGGAAGAGGTCGTGACGGCGAAACGACACCACCGTGGGAAGCTCCCAGCCTTCCGAGAACGCGCGCAGGGCCTCGCGGCCGCCCGGACGGTCGAGCCCGCTGCCCGCGAGCACGAGCGGCCGCCCGGCCCCGCACAGCCAGCGGCGGAGGATCGCGACGTCGCGCGGGTCGGGCGCGGCCCTGATCGGCGCCTGCGGGGCCACCGGCGCCGCGTCGGTCGGCGCGGTCAGCACATCTTCCGGCACGGCGACCACGACCGGCCCCGGGAGCCCTGCCGTCGCCGTCTGGATCGCGCGAAGCATCGTCTCCGCGGCCCGGTCCGGGTGGGCGATCTCCGCGGTCCACTTCGCGACCGAGCCGAACATCTGCCGATAGTCGATCTCCTGGAAGGCACCGCGACCGATGTCGCGCACAGGCACGTGCCCGACGACGAGCAGGAACGGGACCGCATCCTGCTCGGCGGTGTGGACCGCGATCGCCGCGTTGCTGGCACCGGGGCCGCGGCTGACACAGGCAACGCCGGGGCGACCGGTCAGGCGCGCGTCCGCCAGGGCCATGAACCCCGCGCCGGACTCGTGCCGGCAGACGACGGTGTCGATGTCGGCGCGCCCGTACAGCGCGTCGAGGAGGCCGAGGTAGCTCTCCCCGGGGACGCAGAAGACGCGATCGATGCCCTGCGCGGCGAGGCTGTCGGCGATGAGCTGGCCGGCTGTTCGCATGCGGATCCCGCCCGCGCCCGGGAACGGCGCCGGCTCTACCGATCTTCCGCGAAACGTTCGACGATGTGGCTCATCAGCAGCATCGTCTCCTTGAAATCCGCGAACCGGACGTTCTCGTCGGGCGCGTGGACGCGCGTGTTCCAGTAGCCTCCGCCGGTGCTCACGATCGGCACGTTCAGCACCGGCCCGATGTCGTGCATGGGTCCGGTGCCGGCCATCGTCGGCAGCGTCAGCACGCCGCGCCCCGTGACCTCGCGCGCCGTGCGGCGGACGAGGTCGACGAACGGGTGCGCGAGGTCGGAGCGCCACGGGAACTCGGCGCCCAGCACCGTGACGGCGATGTCGGTGAACCCGTGGGCATCGAGATGGCGGCGGACGCTCCGCGCGACCTCGTGAGGATCCTGATCCGGCACCAGGCGGAAGTCCACCTTGGCCGACGCGGCCCGCGGCAGCACGGTCTTCGTCCCCTCCCCCGTGTACCCGCCCCACACGCCGCAGATCGTGCACGTCGGCGTGAACATCCACTGGCGCACGGCGGCGGACCCGCTGACCCCGCCGAGCAGGCGCGGGACCTTCGCCTGCCGCTGCGTCCCCTCCACGAGATCGGCGGGCAGGTCTCGCACCGCCGCCTCCTCGGCCGCGGTGAGCGGCCTGACCCGATCGTAATGCCCGGGTAACTGCACGCGCCCCTCGGCGTCCTTCAGCGTGCCGATCGCGCACGCCAGACGGAACGGCGCCCCCTCCATGATCGCCCCGTATTGGGAGTGGAGATCCATCGCCGCCGTCGTGGCCTCGAGTTGAACGTAGCAGATGCCCTTGGCGCCGCACGCGATCCGCAGGCGCTCCTGCTCGTCGCGGCCGCCGGCCTCCCAGATGCACGCGTCGGCGCGCAGCAGCTCGGCGTGGGCCCGGGTGAGCGCGCCGAGGTGAACGCTCGCGATCTCCTCCTCCCCCTCCACCAGGAACTTCACCCGGCAGGGCAGTCCCCCGTTCGCGGCCTGGAGCGTCCGCAGCGCGGCCACGCGCGTCACGAGATCGCCCTTGTTGTCCGCGATGCCGCGGCCGAGCAGGAGGCCATCGCGCTCGGTCACGTCAAACGGGGGGACCGTCCACTCGTTCAGCGGCTCCGCGGGCTGGACATCATAGTGGTTGTAGAAGAGGAGCGTGCGCGCCGACCGCCCGTCGAACTCGGCGACGACGGCGGGGTTCCCCTCGTCCGGCTCCAGCACCGTGACGCGCCCGCCGGCGCCGCGAAACAGCGCCGACACCGCCGTGACCGTCTCGGGAATGCCCCGCCGCTGTGCGGCGACCGTGGGAATCCTCACCAGCGTGCGCAGGTCGTCGAGGGCCCGCGGCACCTCTCGCTCGATCTGGGCCTTCCGTGCGTCCATCGTCTCCTCCCATCGTCCATTGGGCCGGCGGCGGACACGAGGGCCTGCGCCGGGGCACACGATACCTCACCCCGACGCGCTCGGGACGAACCGGCCGAACGGTGAATGGCACGGCGCCGGTCGCAGCCGCACCGGCGCGCCTCGTGCCATTCTTCGGGGCACGCCCCACCGCACCTCCACGAGCCGCGGTGAGACGACGTAGACCTCTAGCAGGTTACGGAAAAATCAGGTGCGCGCATGATCATGCCTCCGGAACCGCAATCAGTTCGCAGCGCGCGTCCGTCGGTTAGCGCGTCCGCGCCGCTGGCGCAAGGACCACGAACCTCGCGGGTATGTGCCTCACGCCCTGGTCTCCAGCAGCTTTCGGATCCGCACGAGGTTGTACACGGCCGTGGCGAAGACGAACATCCAGTTGACGCGATCGCGGCCCCGGTGGCGCGTCTTCCGCATCAGTCCGACGGTCTTCAGCCAGCCGAAGATCTCTTCCACCCGCTTCCGGGCCCGCTGGCTGCGCTCGTAGCCGCCATGGCGCGTGGTGCGCGCATCGATCGCACTCGTCCGCTCGGTGCGCTGCGCGATATGCGGGGTCGCGTTCGCCGCGCGCACCGCGGCGACGAAGTCGCGCGTGTCGTAGCCCTTATCGGCGCCCACCGTGATGCGGCGCCCCGGATTGTGCCGGCCATGCACCAAGACCGCGGCGGTCTCGCGTTCCGCGTAGCCCGTCGCCACGGTCACGACTGCGGCCATGGCCAAGCCGTGGCGATTCTCCATCCGGAGATGGCCCAGATAGCTCAGCTTGGCTTCCCGCCCGACCGCGCGGCGGACCAGCCGGGCGTCGGGATCGGTCGTCGAGGCATGCGTGGCATTGCTGCGCCGCTCTCCGCGAAAGTTGACGGTCGGATTGCCCGGATCGTCATCCGGCGGCGGCGGGGTGTCCTTGCGCCGGAAGCTTTTCGTCCCCGCCCACGCCTCTATCAGCGTCGCATCGACCGTGAAGTGTTCGGCCGACAGCAGCCCGCGGCGGCGCGCCTGCGCCAGCACCTGCCGGAAGAAGCCCTGGGCAATATCGCCATCCAAGAGGCGTTGCCGGTTTTTGGTGAAGGTGGTCGCATCCCACACCCGCGCATCCATCTGCAAGCCCACGAACCAGCGAAAGAGCAAGTTGTAGTCCAGTTGCTCCATCAACTGGCGTTCACTGCGGACCGTGTACAGCACTTGCAGCAGCAACGCGCGCAGGAGTTGCTCCGGCGGAATCGACGGGCGACCAACGCGGGCATAGAGGGTATCGAACGTCGGCGAGAGCTCCACGAGCACGGCATCAACCAGCGCCCGGATCGTGCGGAGCGGGTGATCCGGGGGCACGCGTTGCTCGGGCGAGATGTAGCTGAACATCGCGTCTTGGTGCAGGTCGTCACCGCGCATGCGAGGGTCCTCCGACAGGTGGTGTGTATGAGCAGCGAAGTGTCGCAGCATCAATTCATCACATCCTGCCGGATGCCTGCTTTTTCAGCATCCTGCTAGAGCAGTGCGCGCGCCTGCGTCCTTCGATCACGATCATGGACGGGGCGCTACCCGACGGTAACGGCATCGAGGTATGCCGGACGATCAAACGGACCAGCCCGCACATCAGTGTGCTTATTCTGAGTGCGGTGGATGACAATGCCACCGTGTTCGGAGCTATCAGCGCCGGTGCCTCGGGATATGT
>DASQGM010000389.1:0-2309 GCA_035632615.1 bacterium
ATCCAGGAGATCAATCGTCAGGGGACCACAATCTTCGTGCTTGAGCAGAACGCCAACATGGCGCTGTTGATCGCGCACCGCGGCTACGTGCTGCAGACCGGTCAGGTCGTCCTCTCGGGGTCGGCGCAGAGCCTCCGCGAAAACGAGATGATCCGGCGCGCGTACCTGGGAGAGATGCGGACCGCCTAATCCGGCGGCGACGCGGGTCCTCGCGGTGCTCCCGCGCCGCGAGATGTCGCGCTAGGCGAACGCATCATCCACGCTGGCCCGCAGCAGCCGCCCGAGCTCTGCCATCTCGTCCTCGACGATCGTGAGCGGCGGGCCCACGAGGATCTGGTCCGCGGTGCGTCCCGGCAGCCCCCCTCCCGCGGGATAGACGAGCAGGCCGCGGTGCATCGCCGCGGCGACGACGGCGGCGGCCGGGGAAGCCGCCGCGCGGTGACCCTCGAGCGCGGTGAATTCGAGCCCCCACATCAGGCCGAGCCCGCGCACCTCCGTCACCCGCGGATGTTGCCGCAGCGGTTCGAGTTCCCGCGCGAGCCACTCGCCCTTGCGGCGGGCGGCCGCGACGAGATCGTGGGCGCGGACATACTGGAGGACCGCGGCCGCGGTGGCGCAGGCGAGCGGATTGCCCGCGTACGTATGGCCGTGGATGAACCTGCCCGAGGTGCGCAATAGCTGATCGGCGATGCGCTCGTGGGCGACGACCGCGCCGATCGGCACGTACCCGGCGCCCATGCCCTTCGCGCAGACGATGAGATCCGGCGCGACGCCCCAGTGGTCCAGCGCGAAGTTCGCGCCCGTGCGGCCGAATCCGGTCATCACCTCGTCGGCGATCAGCAGCACACCGTGGCGGTCGCAGATCTCGCGGATGCGCGGGAAATACTCCGGCGGGGGCACCACGGCCGCGTTGGACGCGCCCGACAGCGGCTCCGCGATGAACGCCGCGACGGTCTCCGGTCCTTCCCGCCGGATCGCGTTCTCGAGCTCGGCGGCGCACTCGATCCCGCACCTGCCGTAGGTCAGGCCGAACGGACATCGACGGCAGTGCACCTCGGGGATCTGGGGGAAGGGGATGAGGAGCGGGCCGTACGGCGCCCGGCGCGCCGCGAACCCGGAGAGCGACAGGGCTCCGAGGGTGGCCCCGTGATAGCTCGCGCGCTTGCTGATGATCTTGTACTTAGCGGGCCGGCCGGCGTCCACCCAGTACTGCCGCGCCATCTTGATCGCCGTCTCCGTGGCTTCGCTGCCGCCGGACACAAAGAAGACCCGGGTCAGGCCCGTCGGAGCGAAGCTCACGACCAGGTCCGCGGCGCGCTCCTGTGCTTCCGTGGTGAACTCGGAGCCGTGGGCGAACGTGAGCAGGCGCTGCTGGCGTTCCATCGCCGCGAGGATCTCCGGAACGCTGTGCCCGATGTTCGCGGCGAGAGGGCCGGACGACCCATCGAGGTAGCGGCGTCCCTCGCTGTCGTACACGTAGACGCCTTCCGCCCGCACCGCCCGGCGGAGGCCGGCACCGCCCTCGCCAGGCGCGCGGTACAGGACGTGGGTGGGTGATTGGGACGTCGCGTCGGCCATCGTGTGCCTCCTCCCCGGGTGTGCGAGGAGGTTCGGGGCCCGGTGACCGTTCCCTGCGACCCGCGCGACACCGGCATTCGAAGAGAGGACCCGCTTCGCGGAGCGGAGAATAGATGGACAGGTTCTGGACGGGCCTTATCGTCTACGATAGGGCTCTTTTTCGCGGGTGTGGGGCGGGTTCGATGGCTGGACGATCGAGGGACGTGACTGACGAGATCCGCCACCGGGTGAGCATCCTGGAGGTCGTCTCGCCGCATGTCACGTTGCGCCGGGCCGGCCGCAGCTACAAGGGGTTGTGTCCGTTCCACTCGGAGAAGACCCCGTCCTTCAACGTAGATCCCGAGCGCGGGGTCTTCTATTGTTTCGGCTGCCACGCCGGCGGGGACGTGTTCGATTTCGTCATGCGGATCGGCGGGCTGCCGTTCAGCGAGGCGCGAAAGGAGCTGGCGGAGCGGGCCGGGGTGCGCCTCGAGGAGAGCCCCGAGGCCGAGCAGCGAGCGGGAGAGCGGGAGCGGCTCCTGCGTGCCGCGGCGGAGGCCGCCGGGTTCTTTCGCGCGCAGCTTGCCGGGGACGCGG
The DNA here is from genome assembly GCA_035632615.1 of bacterium. Taxonomy (GTDB): domain Bacteria; phylum Sysuimicrobiota; class Sysuimicrobiia; order Sysuimicrobiales; family Segetimicrobiaceae; genus JAJPIA01. The sequence goes on from DASQGM010000389.1 coordinate 2,155, forward strand.
GGCGCCGGGCGCGCGAGTACCTCGCGTCCCGCGAGGTCGCGCAGACGGTGATCGAAGCGTTCGCGATCGGCTGCGCCCCTGCGGGGTGGGATCACCTCCTGCGCGCTCTCCGGTCCCGCGGGTTCGACGCGGCGGCGTTGGAACAGGCAGGGCTC
>DASQGM010000390.1:0-3532 GCA_035632615.1 bacterium
CGGGAAGGTCAGGCCGAGCACCGCCACACCGGTGATCGCGAGGTCGAGCGGCCGCCCCGCCCCGCGCGCCGCGAGCGTGCCGGCCGGGATGCCGAGCACGATGCCCAGGGCCAGCGCGACGGCGCCCAACTCCAGCGACCGCGGCACGCGGACGGCGAGGTCGGCCCCGATCGAGCGTCCGGACAGAATCGACGTCCCAAAGTCTCCGCGCACGAGATGGCTGAGCCAAGTCAGGTACTGGTCGAGCAGCGGGCGGTCCAGCCCGAGCGCGTGCCGCATCGCCGCGATCCGGTCGGGCGACGCGCCGTTCTCGCCGAGCATGACGACGACGACGTCCCCGGGGACCGCGCGGAGCAGCAGGAACACCGCCGTCGCGATCGCCGCCGTCATCACGGCGGCGGCGATCAGACGGCGCACAACATAGGCGCCCACCGCAGCGTGCGCCCCTACCTAGCCAGCCACGTCACCGGCAGCGAGTAGCCCGAGTACCGCCCGAGCGGTCCCGGGTAGTGGTCGTAGCCGCGGACGTACGCTCGGGCGGCCTCGCCCTGGTCGCCCCACGCGATGTACACCCACGGCGCCAGCTGCAGCGCCCGCTCCTCGATCTTCGCGTAGAGCTGTTTGCGGATGGTCTGGTTTCCGACGACGCGCGCCTGGTCGAGCCACTGGTCGAGCTGCGCGTCCTTGAACCCGACCTGCTTCGGGTAGTACGCGCTGTCCGATTCGTAGTAGAGGGTCAGGAAGTCCGGATCGTTGACGGCGGCCGTCAGCCCGCGCACCTCGATCGCGAAATCGCCTTGGTTGTGGCGGTTCAGCACGACCGCCCACTCGGGGAGGTCGAGCTGCGCCTGGATGCCGACCTTGGCGAGCTGCGCCTGGAGCACCTGCGCGGTGCGCGTGTGCAGACTGTACGTGATCGGGGCGAGGATCGTGATCTTGAGGCCGTCACCGTACCCCGCCTCTTTGAGCAGCTGGCGCGCCTTGTCCGGTTGGTACGTGTACATCCCGTCCGCTTTGCTGTCGTGCGACCACCAGTTGCTCGGGATCACGTCCCCGGTGATCGGGCTGCCGCGTCCGTCGAAGATCGTCTTCACGACGGCGTTCCGGTCGATCGCGTACGAGATCGCTTGGCGCACGCGCACGTCGTCGTAGGGCTTCCGCTGCGGGTTGAAGATGATGCACATGAAGATGCCGACGTCGGCGTACAGCTTGAGCTGCTGGTCGCGCGCGATCGCGTTCATCTGCTCCTGGGGCACGAAGTCCATCAGCATGATGTCCCCGGCGCGGAGCGCCGTGAGGCGGGTCTGGTCGTCCGCGAGCGTCACGAAGTTGATGGCGTCGAGGTAGGGCTTCCCGGGCTCCCAGTACGCGTCGTTGCGGACGACACGGACGCGCTGGCCGGGCTCCCACGAGACGAACTTGAACGGCCCCGTCCCCATCATGGTCGAGCGCAGGTTGACGCCGCCCTGGACGAACTTGGCATCCACGATCGCCCCGTACGGCTGGGCGAGGTAGGCGAGCAGCGGCGCGAACGGCTGGCTGAGAACGACGCGGACCGTCATCGGGTCCACGACCTCGACGCTCTTGATCGCTTTGAGGCTGCTCCGAAGCTGCGCGCCCGTCTTGGGGTCGAGGATTCGGTCGAGCGAGAACTTGACGTCCGCCGCCGTGAGCGGGTCGCCGTTGTGGAACTTGACGCCCGGCCGTAGGTGGAGCACGTACTGCGTCTGCCCGACGAGGCCCCATCGCTCGGCGAGTGCCGGCTCGATGACCCCGCCGTGCCCGTATCGGACGAGCCCCTGGTACACTGCCATCTTCACGGTCCCGGCGCTCACGCCGGAGTCGACGTGGGGGTCGAGGTCCGGCGGCTCCGTCGAGAGCCCGTAGATCAGCGTGCCCCCACGCTTCGGCTGGTCGGCCGCGCCGGCCGCCCACGACACGGCGCCGAGCCCGACCAGGGCGCACGCGAGGATCAACGCCACAAGTGTCCGCATCATGTCCCCCTCCGCTTCGCATCGATCTCGTCGAACGTCTTGCCAGACTTGAGCAGCGCGAGCGTCTCCTGCTCGCGCTGCGACGCCGCCTCGCCGCGCTCGATGATCGCCAGCACCTCCGACGGCGGGATCACCAGCACGCCGTCGTCGTCCGCGAGCACGTAGTCTCCGTTCGCCACGCGCACGCCGCCGCAGACGATGGGCTCGCCGACGCTGCCGCCGAGGTTCAGCCGCCGGGTCGTGAGCGCCGACAGGCCGCGCGAGTAGACGGGCAGGCCGAACGCGACGAGCTCGGCGTAATCGGTGGCCGGGCCGTCCACCACGACGCCGACGATGCCTCGGTTCTTGGCAGCGAGCGCCATGCCGCCGCCGAACGAGGCGTGGCGGAGGTCGCCGCCGCGGGCGATTACGAGGACGTCGCCGGGCGTGGCCCCGCGAATCGCCTGCCGGTAGATGGTGTTGTCGCGGGGCGGCGCGTCGACGGTCACCGCCCGCCCGGCGAACTTGACGGGTTGGAAGACCGGCCGGATCGCGATGTCCAGGAATCCTTCGTCGACGAAGTGCCCGAGCGTGGACGGGGCGAGCCGGGAGAGCCGTTCGATGATCGAGTCCATCACTGCTCCTCTACGGGGTGGAATGTTCATCGTGCACGGCGTAGGAATTCGTCGGTAGGAGAAGGCTTTCCCGTCGCGGGCCCCACAGGCGGCGGGAACGTCCGCCGCACCGGCCCGGGCCGCTCGGGTACGATGGCAACGAGGCCGCCCGGGGAAAGGCGGCCTCGTCGCGTGCGGGACGCCCGCCGGGGATGCGGCCCGGCGGGCGTTGTGGGGGTCTTGCGAGCTCTCCTACCTCGGCGTGAGCGTCTTGAGCTTCTGCTCGTCCAGCTGGACCACCTGGGTTGGGAGCGGCCCGTAGTACAGCGGCGTCGAGTACTGCTGCCCGTCGTGGACCATCCAGGTCAGCAGGTCGACGAGCGGTTGAGAGACCTTCTGGGTGTCGACCAGGATCCAGCTGAAGCCGGCGATGGGGTAGCTCGTCGGTCCGGGCGCGTTCACGAACATCGCCCGGAGGTCAGGGGGCATGTGCGCGGCCGCCTGTCCCGCACCGACCGAAGCGCCCTGCACGCTCGGCATGACCCACCGGTTGCCGGCGTTCTGCATGGCGACCACCGGGATGTGGTTCTCGAGCGCGTACGCCATCTCGAAGTACCCGATGGCGCCCGGGGTTTGCTTGACCGCTCCGGAGACACCCTCGCTGCCTTTACCGCCGACGCCGACCGGCCAGTCGACCGCGGTGCCGTTCCCGACTTTACTCTTCCAGGCGGCGTTCACGGTCGAGAGATACGACGTGAAGATGAAGGTCGTGCCGCTGCCATCGGAGCGGTGGACCACCGCGATCGGCAGATTCGGCACCTTGAAGTTGGGGTTGAGGCCGGTGATGGCGGGATCCGACCAGGACGTGATCCGGCCCAGGTAGATGCGCGTCAGGACGTCACCATTGAGGCGGAGCCCAGTCGGCACACCGGGAAGATTGTAGCC
>DASQGM010000391.1:0-6724 GCA_035632615.1 bacterium
TCCTGTTGGCCCGCACATCGCGGCGGCGCCGCCCCGCGCTCCCCGCGTGATGTCCGACGACTGCTGCGAGAACACCCGCCCCTGCACACGCCTGCGGGCGCGGCGTCTGGGCACGGGGAGGTGCCTGTTCCGGCGCTACGAACAATGCGGGGGCGGCTCACCGCCGGCGTGGCGCTGTTCGCGGGTTGGCACGCCTACATCACAGCGCGCGGGGTCGGGTGTCGCCCTGAACGGATCCGGCAATACTGGGGGCGTGGCGCTTGACGGAGATCATCGCGATCGCGACGCCGCACGGGCAATTTGCCTACTCGCCGACCACCCCGCCGTGCGCAACGGTCCTCCCCGGGACAACCGTGCGCGTCGCGACGCGAGACCCGCGATCGGGCGCCCTCATCGTCGGACCGCCGGGGACGTTTCAGCCATATCCCCCGCCGCCGGGAGGTCGCACGAATGCCCTTACCGGACCGATGCGCGTCGAAGGCGCCGAGCCCGGCGACGTGCTCGTGGTTGACGTCCGTGACATCGCGCTCAGGCCCCCGGGATACATGGCTGCGAACGACGCCGGATTGGTCGTGCCCAAGGGCCGCGTGGGCGAGTCTCTCATCGGCGTCGTGGACGTGCAGGACGGGCACGTGGTGTGGCGCGACGGCCTGCGATTTCCGTGCCGGCCAATGGTGGGGGAAATCGGCGTGGCGGACCCCTCGGAGCCGCGCTCCGGCGCGGTCGGCCGTTTCGGAGGCAACATGGATCACGCGGTGCTCGGCGCCGGATGCCGCGTCTATCTGCCGGTGCTCGTGCCGGGCGCGCTCCTCTACATCGGCGACGTGCACGCGGCGATGGGCGACGGTGAACTGAGCGGCGGTGGCGTCGAGATCGCGGCGGAGGTCACGTGCACGATCGGCCTGGTCCGGCACCGATCGCTGCCCGCCCCCCGCATGGAAACCGCCGACCGCGTCATCACCGTGGGGTGGGACCGCGCCTTCGCCGCAGCCCGCGGCATGGCGGTGGAAGACATGCTGACGATTCTCGAGACCCGCCTCGGGATGCGGGCCGTGGAAGCGCTGATGTTGATCTCGGCCGTCGGCGATCTGCGCGTCGGGCAGGCGTGCGGCTCCATGGACGTGACGCTGAGGTTGGAGATGCCGAAGCGGTGGCCTCAATTGACGGCCGCGCCGTGATCGGGGCGACGGTGTCCCGCGTCGTCGTGTTGGCGCCGTAACGGTCTAGCGCGCGCCGGCGGTGCGGGGTTCGATCCCGTCACCGTCGGCGTCCCATCTGTTCTCTCCGAACGTTACCGGTACGGTCCCTCCAAGGAACTCATCGCGCTCGTTCCAGCGCTTCCAAGAGGTGTTCCCTTCTCTCGGCTCATCCGATCGAGCCGCGGCGGCCGCCGCCAGGATGAGGCACCAGAGGAGGATACCGAGCACCATGGAGGGTTCCAGTCCTGGTGGGAGCGCCGTTGGCATTTCGTTCACCTCAATCTTCGGTCATCACGGTATCGTGCTGCAGGGTCAGTCTACCGCGGGTCCGCCGGTCGCGCAGCGAGCGACGTTACCCGTGAGGTGTGAACAGGATCACAGTCCGCGCCTCGATGCGGATGCACCGGCCGCATGATCCCCGATCTCGAGCCCCACGCTCGGGTTTCGGCCGACCTCGGCGCGGGCTCACCCGTCCCTTCGGCGGCGGCGCCGCCATGGATGCCTCTCCGGGCTCAGAGTGCACTGTGAAACACTTCACAGCCAGGTCGTGACGCGGTCCATTGTTCGAAAAGTCGATCGGGCCTATCGTAAGGCCACGCACTCATCGACGAGACGCACCGCGCACGAGGATCGATGTTCGGACGGTCTGGCAAGCGCGAGGGAGTGTGACTCAAAGGCTGCCGCTCGGGTTTGGACGGCCGGGGAGGGTCGGGGATGCTCCAACCACAGGTAAACGAGGCGCAGTCGCTGGCAGCGGAGGTCGCGGCAGTGCGGGGTGGAAACGGTGGCGGCAGGGATCTTGTCCGTATGTATCTCGACGAGATCGGGCGGGTTCCGCTGCTCACTCCGGCCGAGGAGGTCGAGCTGGCGAAACAGGCGGAGCGCGGCGACGTGGAGGCCAAGCGGCGCCTCGTGGAAGCGAACCTCCGGCTCGTCGTCAGCCTCGCGAGGAGGTACGCCGGATCCGACGTCCCGCTGTCGGACCTCATCCAGGAAGGCAACCTCGGTCTCATGCAGGCGGTCGACCGGTTCGACTGGCGGCGCGGCTTCCGGTTCGCGACGTACGCCACGTGGTGGATCCGTCAGGCGCTGATGCGGGCCCGAGGCGATCACTCGCGCCAGATTCGGATTCCCGTCTACATGGCGCTCGAGGTCAACAAGCTGGTCAAGATCCAGCAGCGGATGGCGCAAGAGCTCGGACGGGAACCGAGCCTGGACGAGATCGAGCAGCGCATGGACAAACCGGTCGAGCGGGTGTGGAAGATTCAGCAGATCGCCCGAGCACCGATCTCGCTGGAGACGCCGATCGAGGACGAAGGCGAGGGCTCTCTCGGCGACCTGCTCGAGGACGCCAACGCGTCCGATCCGGCGGAGACGGCGTTCGCCTCGGTCCTGAAGGCGCACCTCGCGGACCTCCTGGACGCGCTCCCGCCCCGGCAGCGCAAGGTGCTCGTCCTGCGGTTCGGCCTGGACGACAACCAACCGCGCACGCTGGAGGAAGTCGCGAAGGCGTTCGGCGTGACACGGGAGCGGGCACGGCAGTTGGAGCTGAAGGCGTTGAGCAAGCTGCGGCGCCTCAGCCAGAAACGGTCCCTGAAGGACTTCACGTCGTGACCCGGCCCGCCGGGTCGGCGCCGCGGCCCAGCGGGACCTCGACGGAGGTACGGCCCGGCGTCCGTCGAAAGGTGGGCCGCGTGTGCGTGCCGTCGCGTCTACCGGCGACGGGAGCGGCGCACAGACGCGATCCCCCGCAGCCGCGGACCGAGGAGGTGCCACGTTGAGCCGAGACCTGCTCGCACAGGTCCCTCTCCTGGCACAGCTCCCCCCCAAGGCGCTGGATGACGTCGCGGCGCTCGTGCGGCGCCACCGCTACGCGCCTGGCGACGTCATCTTCCACCAGGGCGATCCCGGAACGGCGCTGTACATCGTCGAGGACGGCGAGGTCAAGATCGTCCTCGGCTCATCGGACGGCAAGGAGGTCATCCTCCGGTTGCTCGGCCGCGGGGACTTCCTCGGGGAGCTTGCACTGCTGGACGGCGAGCCCCGGTCGGCCGAGGCCGTGGCGACGCTCCCGACCACGCTGCTGATTCTGCCGCGCGACGCGTTTGCGGCGTTTGTGACCGAGCATCCGCAGGCGGCGCTCGTGCTGCTCACGACGCTGAGCCGGCGCCTGCGGGGCGCGGACAATCGCATGCACGACGCGGTGTTCCTCGACGTGCGCACCCGACTGGTCAAACTCCTCGTCGACCTGGCCGAGACCAGGGGGCGGCCCGACCCTCGAGGCGTGATGATCGCGTCCCGGCTCACACAGGCCGATCTCGCCGGCATGGTCGGGGCGACGCGGGAGAGCGTCAACAAGTGGCTGCGGTACTATGCCGAAAAAGGGCTGATCCTCCACGAACGCCAGCGCCTGACCGTGCTGGATCTCAAGCGGTTGCGCGCCGAGCTGTCCTGACCCCCGCGGCGTGGAGCCGCACCGATCTCTCGAGGAGGCCAGAGCGGTGGGCAACCGGAAGCCAAACTACTACGGATGGGTCCGCGACCTCCCGGACCGGCGGGACTACGAGTACGCGCCGCCTCCGGCGCTCGCGCGGGCGCTTCCGCGCCGCGTCGATCTTCGCCCGCAATGTCCCCCGGTGTACGATCAGGGGCAACTGCAGAGCTGTACGGCCAACGCCGTCGCCGCGGCGATTCAGTACATGCGGAGGGCGGAGAAGCTCGCGCCGGACTTCCGGCCGTCGCGGATGTTCATCTACTTCAACACGCGCGCGGGCCGGGGGTGTGAGCGGTGCGACACCGGCTCGCCGATCCGCGACGCCGTCAAGTCCGTGGCGGCGCTCGGCGTGTGCCCGGAAGACCTGTGGCCGTATCGGGTGCCTCGGTTCGAGACGAAGCCCACGCCCGGGTGCTTTCGCGCGGCGAAGCGACACCGCGCGATCAGCTATCGCCGATTGCAGCGGGACCCGGACCTGACCGCGATCCGGACGTGCCTCGCCTCCGGGCACCCCGTCGTCTTCGGAATGTCCGTCTACAAGAGCTTCGAGACCGCGGCGGTGGCGCGAACCGGCGTGGCCGTGTTGCCGAGGCGCGGAGAGCAGCACATCGGTCACGGACACGCCGTCCTGGCCGTCGGCTACGACCACGGCGCGCGCCGGGTCCTTGCCCGGAACTCGTGGGGCGAAGGGTGGGGACAGCGCGGGTACTTCACCCTTCCGTACGCCTACCTCGCCGACCCGCATCTGGCCGACGACTTCTGGACGATTCGCGCCGTCACCAGGTGACCGCGTAGCCGCCGCTGCGCGGCGACCGGCAGGACCTTCCGACACTCCACCGAAAGGGGCTCGTCACAGACAACGGTGGAAGTGGGCCCGCCGGACGGCGGATGCGGGCCCGTCCCGGGGAACCGCGCATGCCCGATCGGCCACGTGTCGTGACGTTCGTGCTCACCGACATCGAGGGCTCCACAAATCTGCTGCAGCACCATGGCGACGCCCGTTACGCCGAGCTCCTGGACGAGCACCGGCGAATCCTGCGCGCCGCGTTCTCAGGGCAAGGCGGCCGGGAGGTCGACACTGACGGGGACGCGATCCTCGTCGCGTTCTCGAGCGCCCGGGCGGCGGTCGTCGCCGTGGTGACCGCGCAGCGGGCGCTCCGCGGCCACCCGTGGCCGGCCGACGCGAGGCTGCGGGTGCGCATGGGCGTGCACACCGGGGAGCCCGTGCGCGTGGCCGGGAAGTACGTCGGCCTGGACGTCCACCGCACTGTCCGGATCTGCAACGCCGCCCACGGCGGGCAAATCCTCCTCTCGCGCGCGACCCTGAGCCTCGTCGAAGATGCGCTGCCGCCCGGCGTCGCGGTTCGCGACCTCGGGGTGCACCGGCTCAAGGACCTGCGGGAACCCGAGCATCTCTTCCAGGTCACGCACCCGGAGCTCGAGGCGGAGTTCCCACCGTTGCGGTCGTTCCCCGCCGAGCGCCACAACCTGCCGCAAGAGCTGTCCAGCTTCGTGGGCCGAGATCAGGAACGCGCCGAGATCGTCCAGCTGCTCTCGACCGCCCGCCTCCTCACGTTGACGGGGACGGGGGGGTGCGGGAAGACGCGGCTTGCGCTGCGCGTTGCCGCGGAGGTCGTGCCGCGCTATCCCGACGGCGTGTGGCTCGTCGAACTTGCCGCGCTGACCGACCCCGGGCTGGTCCTGCAGACCGTCGCGTCCACCTTGGGGGTGCGGGAGGTCCCCGGCCGGCCCTGGTTGTCGAGCCTCACCGACGCGCTGCGCGACCGGACGATGTTGCTGGTGATCGACAACTGCGAGCACGTCATCGACGCGTGCGCGCACGTGATCGATGCGATCCTCGGCGCGTGCCCCGGAGTGGGGGTGCTGGCCACGAGCCGCGAGCCGCTGCGGATCGCCGGAGAACGGACGTGGCGGGTGCCGTCCCTGTCGCTGGTCGGGTCGGGCGCGACGGTGACCGCCGAGGCCGCGGCCGCGAGCGAAGCGGTGCGGCTGTTCACGGATCGCGCGGCGGCCGTGCAGCCGGCGTTTGCCGTCACCTCCCAGAACGCGGGGGCCGTGCTGGAGGTGTGCCGGCGGCTGGACGGGATCCCGCTTGCGATCGAGCTGGCCGCCGCCCGCGTCGCGGCGCTCCCGGTGTCGGAGATCGCGCGGCGCCTCGGCGACCAGCTCTCGTTGCTGAACCAGGGGAGCCGGACGGCGCTGCCCCGGCATCGGACGCTGCAGGCGGTCATGGACTGGGGGTATCATCTGCTCTCCGAGGGGGAGCAGGCGCTGTTGCGCCGCCTGGCCGTGTTCGCCGGGGGGTGGACGCTGGAAGCGGCCGAGGCGGTGTGCCCCGGGAGGGGCGAGGCGCCGCTCGCCGTGCTGGACCTGCTGACGCAGCTCGTCCTGAAATCCCTGGTGCTCATGGACGAACAGGATGCCAGCGTGCGCTACCGGTTCCTCGAGACGGTGCGGCAGTACAGCGCGGCCCGGCTCCGGGAGTGGAGCGAGGAGCCGGCCGTGCGCGACCGCCACCTCGACTGGTTCTTGGCGCTCTCGGAGCGGGCCGCGCCCGAGATGGTCGGCTCGACGCAGGCGGCGTGGTTCGACCGGCTCGAAGCCGAGCACGACAACCTCCGGGCGGCCCTGGAGTGGGCGCTCCAATGCGGCCGGGCCGAGGCGGGGCTGCGCCTGATCGGCGCGGCGTGGCGGTTCTGGTTCGTCCGCGGCTACTTCGCCGAGGGGCGGGGATGGCTGGAGTCGCTCCTGCGCGCGGGAGAGAGCACCCCGGCGGCGGTCCGCGCGGACGCGCTCAACGCCGCCGGCAATTTGGCGGTCTTTGGTCAGGGAGACTACGCGGCGGGGCGGCGGTTCTACGAGCGCGGCCTCGCGCTGTGGAAGCAGACCGGCGACGGCCGCGGCGTCGCGAGGATCCTCGGCAATCTGGCGTTTGTCGCCGCCGGCGAGGGAGACCCGGTCGCGGAGCGCGCGCTCCTCGACGAGAGCCTCGCCCTGCGGCGGGAGCTGG
>DASQGM010000392.1:0-1918 GCA_035632615.1 bacterium
ACGACGGCGTGCGTTACGGCCTGCGCAGCGACGGCAAGAACCTGGCCGAGATGTATCGCCGCACCCGCGACGCGGGTTTCGGCGCGGAGGTGAAGCGGCGCATCATGCTCGGGACGTACGCGCTCTCCGCCGGTTACTACGACGCGTTCTACCTGCGGGCGCAGCGCGTCCGCGAGTTGATCCGGCGCGAGATGGAGGATGCGCTCACGACGGTCGACGTCCTGGTCGGGCCGGTGGCGCCCACGACGGCGTTTCCGCTCGGGGAGCGCGTCGAGGATCCGCTCCAGATGTACCTCGCCGACGTGTTCACCGTCCCGCTCAACCTGGCGGGGCTGCCGGGAGCCTCGGTGCCGTGCGGGGTCGTTGGCGGCCTCCCCGTGGGATTCCAGATCGCGGGCCGGCGGTTCGACGAGGCCACGGTCCTCAACGTGGGGTACGCGCTCGAGCGGGCGATTGGGACACACGCCCTCCGACCGCCGCTTGCGGCGGCCGAGGGCGGGCGCACCCGCGCATGAGCGCGACCCGCGCTCCGGCGGCGTACGAGACCGTCATCGGGCTGGAGGTTCACGTTCAGCTCAACACGGCCAGCAAGATGTTCTGTGGGTGCGCGGTCACGTTCGGCGCGCCACCCAACACCCTGACGTGCCCGGTCTGTCTCGGCCTCCCCGGGTCCCTGCCCGTGCTCAACCGGCGGGCCGTGGAGTTCGGGGTGCGCACGGCGCTGGTGTTGGGGTGCGCGATCCACCCCGAGAGCCGGTTCCACCGCAAGAACTACTACTATCCGGACATCCCCAAGAACTACCAGATTTCCCAGTATCAGTACACCGGGCATCCGCCGCTGGCGACCTCAGGAGTCCTGACGTTGGATCTGGGTGGGGAGGCGCGCCGCGTCGGCATCCGCCGCGTGCACCTCGAGGAGGACACCGGCAGGCTCGTCCACGCGGAGGGACGGAGCCTCGTGGACTACAACCGGAGCGGCACGCCCCTCATGGAGGTGGTGTCCGATCCCGACCTGCGATCGCCGGAGGAAGCGCGTGCGTTCCTGACCCGGCTGCGCGCGGTGCTCCAGTACGCCGGCGTGACGACGGGGCGCATGGAGGAAGGCACCCTTCGCTGCGACGCAAACTTGTCGCTGCGCGCGCCGGGCGCGCCGCACGGGATCCGGACCGAGGTCAAGAACATGAACTCGCTGCGCGCCGTCGAACGGGCCCTGCGCGTCGAGGAAGCGCGCCAACGCGCGCTGCTCGAGCGGGGCGAGGCCGTCGTGCAGGAGACGCGCCACTGGGACGAGGACCGCGGGATCACGTTTTCCTCGCGGGAGAAGGAGGAGGCGCAGGACTACCGGTATTTCCCGGAGCCCGACCTGCTCCCGGTGCACGTGGACGAGTCGTGGGTCGAGCGCGTGCGCGCCGACCTCCCGGAACTCCCCGACGCACGCCGCCGCCGGTACATCGAGACGTACGGGCTGCCGGAGCACGACGCGGGGCTGCTCACCGAGACCCGACCGATGGCCGAGTTCTTCGAGGAGACGGTGCGCCGGTTTCCCCATCCGAAGACGGTCGGCAACTGGCTCGTCGGCGACGTTGCGGCCTACCTGAACGCGGCCGGTCTCGAGATTGAGCAGGCGCAGATCGGTCCCGGCGCGCTCGCGGAGCTGCTCCAGCTGATCGAGCACGGGACGCTCAGCGGGCGGTCCGCGAAAGAGGTGCTGGAGGAGATGCTCCGGACGGGCCGGGCGGCGGACGCGATCGTTCGCGAACGCGGGCTGGTCCAGATCAGCGACGAGGCGGAGATCGTGCGCCTCGTAGACGCGGCGATCGCCGAGAACCCCGGGCCGGTCGGAGACGTCCGCGCGGGCAAGGACCGGGCCGTCGCGTTCCTCGTCGGTCAGGTCATGAAGAAGACCCGCGGCCGGGCC
>DASQGM010000393.1:0-6868 GCA_035632615.1 bacterium
GCAACCCGCGGCGCGGAGCCGATGGTTGACGCGGGGGCCCTTCGGCCGACCGGGAGAGCGTCGCGTACAGCCCGGCCGAGACCACGCCGGTCGCGGCAAACACCCACACCAACGCACGTTGCGCCGCGAGCGACGTCCACCCGGCCGGGTGCAGCACCGCCGGGACCGCCCCCGCCGCCAACGCTCCGATCGCGAGCGCCGCGGAGCCCACGAGATTGTACCACGCATACGGCATCACGTGGTCCCGGGACGAACCCGTCTCCAACAGCGCGGCCTGCTCCAACGACTGGAACGCGCCCACGTCCTGACCACCCGGGCTCAGGGTCCCGAGGGCCGCGAGGACGAGCAGCAGCGAGAAGTCCGGGCGGGCCGCCAGTGCCGCGCCGGCGACCGCCATGAGCACCGCCGAGACGACCAGCGTCATCCGCCGCCCCCAGCGGTCGGCCCGCAGCGAAACCACGGCGGTCACGGCGGCCCCACCGGCCAACGCCACGGTGAACAGCACCCCGATCTGGATGACGGAGAATCCCGCCGCGGAGAGATAGAGCGCGAGGACGACGGACAGACACCCGTATGCGAACATCCGCAGGCCGCGGGCGGCGATGATGACGTAGCCGTCGCGGCTCAGCATCGTCTCGCGCACGCCCGACCACGGCTCCGGGACGGCAGCCCCGAGGTCCCCGCTACCGAGACTTCCGTGCGGATGCGCGCAAGACGGTCTCTGCGAGAGTCTGGTAGAGCCCCTCGAAGAGCGCGACGCCGTGGGCCTCGCGCTCCGCGTCGGGGAGAGCCTGCCATCCCTTGAGCACCGCGTCGATGCCCGCCGCCTCCGGCCGCGCGTACCGGCCGTCCCGCAGATCGATCTCGTGCACGATCTCCGCAAGCGCCCGCACTGCTGGGTCGCTCAAGCCAAACGCCTGCGCCATCGTTTCAAACGTGCACAGGTTGCCCCGGTGCCCGAACTCGCCCCGGCTCAGGTCAAACGCCACTTCACCGGACTCGGGACGTTCCGAGTAGCGGATCACCGCGTCGGGATTAATGAAACGGCGAATCAGCCAGGCACACGCCAGCCGGTCCACGTGAGGCCGCGGGCGCGTCACCCATCGCTTCCCGCGGTACGCCGCGACCGCGGCGGACGGGACCTTGGGACCGGCCGCCGCCGCGGGAGTGATCACCTGGGCGATCCTCGCGAGTCGCGCCGCGGCCCGGCCGCGCTCGGGACTGTCAAAGAAGTCGATTCGGGCGATCTCCGCGTGGGCACGACGGAGTTTGGCGAGCATCTCACGCGCGCGTGAGAGCTCGTCGGGTTGTTTGGTGCGCCGGCCGAGCGGCTTCTCGAGTTGCGCCGCCAGCGCGTCGAGCTCCTCGTAGTCCCGCTTCCGCGCCTGTTGAAACAGCGCGACGAGCTCGGCATCATCGAGGCCTTCGAACCGTTCGACGCGCATCAGGAGCGCCTCCCCGTTGGCCTGCTCGACCTCCTGGGCGAGCCACTGAAACGCTTCGAGGCAATCCTCGCGCGTGGGCAGCACGTAGACGCCACCCTTGGGCGCGATGGCGCCGATCGCCCGCAGCCGCCGCCAGACGGCCACGCGCGGGCTCGATCTCGCCTTCGAGGGCAATGAGTAGGAAAAGACGATCCACTCCATGGTCGCGTTGACAACATTATCACATATTGCTAGCATATGCAACACATATTGCATCTCACCCCACCTTCGCTGGTGCAGGCGCGGCCCGACCGCCTCGAGGGCCTTGCGACAAGCGACACCGACCAGCGCATGCATGGAGGGAAACCGCAGATGTATTGGATTGCCGGGTGGTACGATGCGGTGCTGCACGAGCGCGTGGACGAACGGCGGCGCGAGATCGAGCGCGACCGCCTTGCCAAGGAGGCTCTTCGCTCCAGGCGTACAGGGACACCGGCCCGAGGACCGGCGTCCGGCATTTGGGTGCGAGTGATATCTGCGTGGCGTCACGCATGCCGCGCAGGCCGGTCGCGAGCAGACACACAGGAGGTGGGAGTCATGAAGTGGATCACACGTAGGAACGCCAACGTCGATCGGGTCGCGTGTCCGTGGTTGATCCGCCGCTTCGTGGACGCCAGTCCGGAGTTTCTCTACGTACCCGCGGAGGACGTCCTCGCGGTCGCGGAGCGGGAAGGCGCGATCCCGTACGACGTGAAGGGCGTGGAGCTGGGCCACGTTGACGGCCGCTGCAGCTTCGAGTCGATCATGGTGAAGTACCAACTCACCGATCCCGCGTTGGCGCGGCTGGCGAAGATCGTGCACGGAGCCGATGTGACGGCCGACCTCGGCATCGTGCCGGAAGCGGCCGGGCTCAAGGCCATCGCCCACGGGTTTGCGGCCCTCCTCGGGGACGACGACCACGAGAAGATCCGGCTGGAAACGCCCGTCTACGACGCGCTCTACGCCTGGTGCCAGCAACAGGCGGGCCCGGCCGGATCGGGACGGTGACCTTGCACCTCGTGGAGACGGTCGGCGTTCCGCCGCACCGATCTGGGGCGTTTGACCACGGAGACGTACAGCTCGCCGACGGTCGTGTCTTCGTCGCACACACCGCCACGGGAACGGTCGAGGTCATCGACGGCGAGCGCGGAGTCCACCAGGCCACGGTCCTGGGGTGTCCCGAGGCCAGCGGGGTCCTCTGCGCGCAGGATGAGGCCGTTGTGTTCGCCGCCGCCCGCGGCGCCGGACGGGTCCGCGTGCTCGACGCGACGTCGAACCGCCCGCTGCGCGACGTGTCGGTCGGGCCGAAACCCAACGGCCTCGCCTGGGACTCGCGGCGGAAGCACCTTCTCGTCGCGGACGTCCAGGACTTCCGCGCACGGCTCGTGGACCTTGGCACGGGCGAGATCGTGCGCGAGACAGAGTTGCCCGGGAGGCCACGCTGGTGCGCGTACGACCCGGGCGCGGACCGCTTTCTGGTCAACATCCGCGAACCCGCCTGTGTCGCGCTCCTGACGGCCGGGACGTTGGACCGCGCAGGACGCTGGGCCGTCTCCGCAGCGGGCCCGCACGGGCTCGATCTGGATCTCGCCGGCGCCCGGGCGTTCGTCGCGTGTGACGGGGGCCGCGTATCGATTCTCGATCTGAACAACGGTCGCGAGATCGGATCGGTGGAAATCGCCGGAGAACCGGACGCGATCTGGTACAATCCCGCGCGTGCCCGCCTGTACGTCGCCATCGGCCGTCCCGGCATGATCGACGTGCTCGATACCCTCGGCGTAACGCGCGTCGAGCAGGTGATCACCGAAGAAGGCGCCCACACAACCGCGTTCGACCCCATCCGCCAGCTGCTCTACGCATTTCTGCCGCGGAGCTGCAGCACGGCCGTCTACGTGGAGCGGGCCGGGTGAGACGCTGGGGAACCCGTGGTACATTCGCCTGCCTCCGGCTGCACCAGGACTTGCGCGCGACGGCCCGTAAGACTCAGGGTACACCCCGCGATCGGAGGCCCCGCTCATGCCGGAGTTTGCGAAGGTGACGATCGAGGTCGGCGGCGGCGTTGGAACCATCGTGGCCGAGCCGAAGCAGTTCAAAACGGGCTCGCGCGGCTTCTACGGCCAGGGCAAGGTGCAGGCGACTGACGGGCGCCGGTTCCAGATCAGCATCAACATCGTCGAGATCGGGAGCAAGGGCAAGGCGGAGTCGTAGCGCCGGGCGGGGGGACGTCGCACGACGGGTCGGGGCGAAGGGAGCGAAGCGAAGTGCGGGTCGAGACACTGCAACGCAGGCTATCCGAGCGCGGCGAGGCCGCCGCGCTGATCACGTCCCCTGAGAACATTCGCTACTTCACCGGGTTCTACACCTGGAACGCGCTCGTGCCGTTTGCGCTCGGTCTCATCCCGGCCCGGGGAAACGCGGTCCTCCTCGTCCCCCGCGCGGACGAAGCGCTCGCCCGCGCCGTCGCCCGATGCGCGCTGGAACCCTACGATCCCGGGACGGCCGGGTTCCGGACGACCGCGGAACTGTGCCGGAGCGTGCTCGACCGCGGCGGCGTCGCAGACGGTGCCGTCGCGATCGAATCCGGCGCCGTGCCGCTCGACCGAGCCCGCGTGCTCGAGGAGGTGCTCGCGCCGCGCCGGCTCACAGACGTGACGGGTGCGCTCGCCGCCATCCGCTTGATCAAAGACCCGGACGAGCAGCGGTCGCTCCGCGACGCCGCCGCGCTGGTCGCATCGGCCATGGGGCAGACCGTCGCGCACCTCCACCCCGGGGTCTCGGAGCTCGAGATCAAGGCGGCGATGGATCTCGCCGTCCACAGCGACGGCGCCCGCCGGTGGCCCGGCGCGATCGTGCAATCGCAGACGAACGTCGTCTCCGGCGGGAAGCTCAACCGGCTGCACGACGCGGCCACCGGGCAGACGGTCGGCCCTGGCGAGATGCTGTTCGTGCTGGGCGATGCGGCCGTCAACGGATACCGGGCGAACATCGCGCGGACGCTCTTTGTGCCGGGCGGCGCGCCCTCCGACGACGCCCGCCGCGCCCTGGACGCGGCGGCTGCGGCACAGCGGGCCGCAATCTCGCGGCTGGTCCCCGGTGCGCTCCTTCGGGAAGCGGTCCAGGCCGCGGACGAGGCCATGGCCGCGTCTGGGTTGGCCGGCCGGAGGACCTACCCGCTCATCAGAGGGCTGGGGCTCGGGATCGCCGAGCGGCCCCGAGCGGCGGACGCCGCAGATCTGGACTTGCGGCTCGCGCCCGGCATGTGCATGTGCGTGCAGCTCTACGTCCGGCAGCCGGCCTACATCGTCGGCCGGTCGGACAGCGTGCTGGTCACGAGCGATGGCCCCGACCTGATCAGCGAGCCCCGGGATGGGGGTGGGTGAGACCGTTGACCAGCGACGTGCTCGTGATCGGGGGCGGCGTGCTCGGCCAGGCCGCCGCGTACCATCTCGTGCGCGAGGGGGCGCGCGTCACGCTGATCGACCGGGCGGACGCCGGCCAGGCAACCGCGGCGGGCGCCGGCATCCTCTCGGCTGGGTCGACCACGCGCTACGCAGGCCCTCTCTACGACCTGTCCGTCAAGGCGTTCAACTACTACCCGACGTTGATGGAGCGGCTGGCGTCGGATGACGCCGGCGAGACGGGCTTCGCGCGGTGCCCCCTGCTCCTCGTGGCGAGCGAGCCCGCCGAGCGCCGGGAGTTCGAGGAGGCGCGGACCGCCATCTTCGCCAGACAGGCGACCATCGGCTGGCCCTCGTCCGAAGACCTCCACGAGATCGCACCGGACGAAGCCCGCCGGCTGTTCCCCCCGCTTGGCGAGGTGCACGGCGCCATCCTGTATCGTACGGCGGGGCGTGTGGACGGGCGGCTCCTGGCCCAGGCGCTGCGTCGGGCCGGCGAGCGTCGGGGCCTGCGCGTCCGACACGGGAGCGTCACCCGGTTGCGCATTGAGCGCCAGCGAGTCACCGGTGCGGTCGTCGACGGGGAGACGCTACCGGCGTCGAGCGTCGTGATCGCAGGAGGCGCGTGGTCGCCGGCGTTCGCCGCGCAGCTCGGCATCGTGCTGCCCGTCGCGCCGCAACGCGGACAGATCATCCATCTGCGCCTGCGCGACCGGGCGACACAGGACTGGCCGATCATCAGCGGTTTTCGCGGCCACTACATCGTGACGTGGCCGGAGGGCCGGATCGTGGCAGGCGCCACCCGCGAGACCGGCTCCGGGTTCGAGCCGGCGCTCACCGCGGGCGGCGTGCGCGAGGTCCTCTCCGAGGCGCTCCGCGTCGCGCCGGGGCTCGCCCCGGCGGAGATCGTGGAGATGCGGGTCGGGCTCCGGCCGCTCGCGGCCGACGGAGTCCCCGTGCTGGGCGCGGTCCCCTCCGTCGAAGGCGTCTACCTGACCACCGGTCACGGCCCCGGCGGGTTGCAGCTCGGGCCGTTCAGCGGCAAGATCGTCGCCGACGCGGTGCTGGGGCGCGCGCCGGAGGTGGACCTGGAACCGTTCGGCGTCTCCCGCTTCCGGGCGTAGCCGCGTGCCACCGCCGCGCGGGCGCACCCTCCCCCGCCGCGGTGGTCAACGCCGCGTTCGCAGATGATGATTGTGCCCGAAAACGGGAGCATCGGATCCAAGGGGGCGTCGTGCGCTACTGGCTCGCTGCGTGGGCCTGGAGCCACTTCAAGATGAGATCCGCCTGCCCCGGCGTCAGCGAGGTTCGCGGCACCATCGCGCGAAACTGACTCACCCATTGGCGTCCCGTGAACTCGCCGGGATCGTGCGCGGTGTGGCAAGTCCCGCAGCTCTGTCCGTAGAGTGAGGACGCCTGGGACCACAGGGCGTTAAGATCCTCGGACGTTGCGGCCCGCGAGACCCAACCCACGAGGCGCACCCGCTGCCACGACGATCCCGCGATCGTGGCCGTGCCCGTCTGCTGCGCGGCGTCGGGCGACGTCAGCACGCCCGCACGCGAGAGCTTCGCGGGGTCCTGGTACGCGATCGTCGGCGAGTCCGGCGATCGGTAGAGATCCAGCTCAACCTGCACGGACGTCCCCTGCGACCCGAGCACCTGGAGCTGCGTCGCGGCCGTCAGCGTCGCAAGCGGGTTTCCTCCGGGAAACGCGGTGAGCGGCGTGGCTTCCGTCGTATACGCCGGCGCGGCCGCCGGCGTCGAGGCCCCCGGGGAAGCGGGAGATGCCCCGGGACCCAGGGGTGTGAGTCGCCAGACGGCCAAAGCGAACGCCACACCAAGAATCGCGCCGACGGCGAGCCCTCCGCCCGGACCGATGTGCCACCGCGTAGATGCCATAGAGTCAGTCGCCCTCCGTGTATGCGTCACGGCCGCGCGCTTATCTCCGGCCGTTGTTGGCATTCCTCAGGCGCGAACCCGCGACCTCCGCGGAATGAGGCCGGGCCG
>DASQGM010000394.1:0-3924 GCA_035632615.1 bacterium
TCTACTGCGACACGCTCACCCACAGCGGATTGGCGCTGCGCTTCTTGCTCGACCGGGTGGGGGACGATCACGTGGTGATCGGGAGCGACTACCCCTTCGACATGGGCTACGATGCGCCGGTGGACGTGGTCCGTGAGCTCGGCCTCGGGCGCGAACGCGAGGCTAAGGTGCTGGGCGGGAACCTCGCGAGGCTGCTCAACCTGGCGTAACGCCGGCCGCTACCGAGGCGACGGCCGGACCGCGTTGACCGGATAGCGGGGCGCCTCCCCGGAGAGCACTCGCACCACGCTGTCGACCGCCTTGCGCTGCAACTCCTGCACGGCCTCCTCCGAGTAGAAAGCGACGTGCGGCGTGAGGAGGAGCGTGTCCAGCTCGCCGAACATCCCCGTGGCGGCGGGCGGCTCGGTCTCCAGCACGTCGAGGGCCGCGCCCGCGATCCACCCTTCGCGCAGGGCGCGGACGACGGCGTCGAAGGAGACCAGCGGCCCCCGTGACGTGTTGATGAGGTAGGCGGTGGGCTTCATCGCCCGCAACGCCGCTTCGCCGATCAGGCCGCGGGTCTCGGCGACGAGCGGCGCGTGGACCGACACGAAGTCCGAGCGCGCCAGCAGATCTTCGAGCGTGACCTTGGTCGCGCCGTGCGCCGTCATCTCCTCGGCCGGGACGTACGGGTCGAACGCGAGCAGGTCGAGCCCCAGCGCGCGCGCTTTGCCGGCGAGGCGGCGCGGGATCTTGCCGAAGCCGATCAGGCCCAGCACCTGGCCGCGCAGTCGGTGCATCGGCGTCGCGTCGCGCGCGTCCCAGCGGCCGCCGCGCACCCGCCGGTCCAGGAACGCGAGCCTCCGGGCGCACCCGAGCAACAGCGCGAGCGCGTGGTCGCTCACCTCGTCGACGCAGTAGTCGGGCACGTTGGTCACGACGATGCCCCGGGCGGTGGCGGCATCGACATCGACGTTGTCGACGCCGATGCCGTATCGGGCGATGACACGGCACCGGTCGAGGCGTTCGATGACGCGGCGCGTGATCGGCGCGTAGCAGACCAGGAGCGCATCGGCGCCCGTGACGACGTCCAAGAGCTGCCCGTCGGATGTCGCCTGCGTGACGACGATCTCGGCGCCGATCGCACCCAGCAGCGCGCGCTCGATCTCAAGCGATGGAAAGACGTGATCGGTGATGACCACCTTTGGCCGGCTCATGCTGGCGGCTTCTGGTTGGTCGCGGCGCGGTCCTCCCGGCGGACGCCCCCGGCGCTCGGATCTCGCGCCGCTACCCGTCGGCGCCGCGGGTGAGCTCGTGGCCCATCGCCCCAAGGGCCATGGCCGACGCGGCGAGGCCGAGCGGCAGCGCGAGGGCGAACGGAGGGACGGCGTTGAGGAGCGCCACCGCGCCACCGAGGAGCGGGCCGAGAAACAACCCGAAATCGATCGCGCTGTTGTAGACGCCCATCGCCGTCGTGTACTTGTCCCGGGGCATCAGCCAGGTAATGCGCGTGGCGAACGTCACGGGGATCAGGCCGAAGGCGGAACCGTACACCGCGCCCGCCGCAAGAAAGGCGAGCGGTGCGTGGAGGAAGGGCACCGCCAGCGCCGTGCCGCCCATCCCCGCGATGCCGGCCAACGCCAGCCGGTCTCCCCGCAGACGATAGATCAGACGGCCCGTGGGCATTTGCATGATGGCGTAGAAGGACCCCTGGACCGTGAACACCCAGCCCACCACCACGACGGAGAGCCCCTGGCGCGCGATGTGCAGGGGAAGGAACGTCGTCCAGAGCCCGGTGATGCTGAAGCACAAGAGGCTTGCCGCGCACAGGCGCAGGACGGCCCGGTGCGCGAGGAGTTCCGTGACCTCGCGCAGGGACACCTTGGGCGAGGTACGCCGCGGCGCGGCGACCGAGGCGATGGTCGGCAGGGCCAGCGCGCTGAACACGCTGCCGAGATAGAACGGCGCGCGATCCCCATATCTTGCGGCGACGAGCCCGCCGACGACCGGCCCGGCCAGGGTCGCCGCGGAGGCCCAAAACCAGAACAGGCCAAACATCCGGCCGCGCGTGGTCGTCGTGGAGGATTCGGCGACGGTGGCGTGGAGCGGTGGCACCAGGACCGCCCGCGCGCCGCCGATCGCGGCGAGCGCCGACGCCACCGTGCCGGTGGTGCGTGCCATGCCGGCGAACACCAGGCACGCGGCGTTCGCTGAGAACCCGCCGACCAGCGTCCAGCGTCTTCCCAACGCGCTCACGATGGGGCCGGCCTGCAGTTCGACGATGGCCATCGTGACGCTGAGCACGCTGATCAGCATCCCGATCTGCGCCGCACTATACCCGAGATGCGACAGATGCAGGGGGAGCACCGGCAGCACGATCTGCCAGGAGATGTTCGCGCAGAAGCCCGCGGCACCCAGCAGCACGCCAGGGGGTACCCGGAGCCGAGCCTGCGGCCGCAACGCGGGATGCGCGGACACTGGGTTCGTCGCTACGGCGTCCGCTTGCGCGGGTCAGTCAAGGTGTATAGTGCCACAGCTTGCCGTGACCGCAACCGCCCGTGAAGGCCACCGCTGCGGACGCCACGTTCTGCACCGTCGGGCGGGTTCGAAAGGTCGTCAACTGGCCGGGGGTCAGCGGCTTGATCGCCACGACGCTCGTCCCGATCGCCCGGTCGTCCTCGTCGAAGTAGTAGGCGATGACGTTGCAGTTGCCTTCGGTGCTCCCGTCGTTCCGCACGGTGCCGTAGAACCAGTTGTTGGTGTCGTCGTGCGTGTCGATCTCCAGGTAGTGTTTCTCCACCACGACATAGTTCGCGCCGGGCGCGGCCGGCGCGCTGGCGACGCGATGTACGATGGTCCCGTAGGCGAGCGCGGCGCCGACGCCGATCACGAGCGCGGCGCCGATCGCGGCCGCCGCCGTCACGCTGGGCCGCTTCCGTCGCTTCGTCTCCCCGAGCATGACTACGCGGCCGCCACGATGTTCGAGTCGATCGCCCTGTGCTCGTCGAACGAAGTCGCCATCGGCGGGATGATCCCGCGGAACCGCACGCTCACGACACTTCCTCCTCGTTCTCTGCCAGGCCTCGATTCTGCGTTTCCCGTAACGCACCCTGCCGGGACCGATAACGCCCCGATCACACTCGGTTAACGGCCCCGTGATAGTCTCGGCACCACAGAACAACCCACCGGTCAGCGGTGTGCGTGCGGTGGAGGCGGATGGACCTGGCGCGTCGGTATGAGGCGGTGCCCTGGCTCGCCCACAATTCCGCTGAGGGGATGCCATTTTCCGGGACTCCGGGTCTCCTTACGGAGGATCGTGCGGTTACCCCCGCGGGGCCGTACCGCCGGGCGCGCCATGGACCTCCGGGAGATTTTCGCCACGCTTAACGCGTTCTTCGTCCGGCGCCTATGTGACCTTCGGCGGTGGCATTTATCGTGAACGTGGTGGTGCCTGTCGTGTTGGGGGCCGGGAGGCAGGCGCCCGCTTCGCGCCTGCGTTTGCGGGTGGGTGCGCTCGGAACCAGGTCCATGAGGACATCAACAGGGGCGTGGTGAGAGACGCGCCCAAGAGGAGGGGAAGATGAGGCGAGAGATGCGCGTGCGCTTCGCGCTGTTGGGGATCTGCGCGCTCATAGCCGGCGGCATGCTCGCAGCGGCGGCCGTGCCGGGGGTGGCTGCGGGCGTGGTGACACTGTACACGGCCGACGGGCTCGACGACTACTATGCCAAGGTCATCCCGATCTTCGAAAAGCAGTACGGGGTCAAGGTCAATACGTTCACGGCCGGGACCGGAGCGGTCGCGAACCGGTTGGCGCTGGAGAAGGACCACCCCGCGGCCGACGTGGCCGTACAGTACCCTCCGTTCACGCAGGCCGACGTGAAGCAGGGCCTGTTTGCCGGTTACGTCCCCGACGAGGCGAGCGCGGTGCCGGCCGATCAGAAGGA
>DASQGM010000395.1:0-2458 GCA_035632615.1 bacterium
CGCCCACGCGTGATCGTCGTCGGGGCTGGTTTCGGCGGCCTCGCCGCCGCCCGCGCGCTGGCCAGGCATCCGGTTCACGTCACCGTCATCGACCGGAAGAATCACCACACGTTCCAACCGCTGCTGTACCAGGTCGCAACGACCGTGCTGTCGCCCGGGCAGATCGCGTACCCGATTCGGCGCATTCTGCGCGGTCGCCGGAACGTCGACGTGATCCTCGGCGGCGTCACCGGGATCGACGTGGCCGCGCAGACGGTCCGCCTGGGGGATCGTTCGTTGCGGTACGACTATCTCATCGTCGCCACAGGCGCGCGTCATTCGTACTTCGGGCATCCCGAATGGGAGACGCTGGCGCCGGGGCTCAAAACGGTCGAAGACGCGCTTGAGATCAGGCGCCGCGTCCTGCTGGCGTTCGAGCTCGCCGAGCGCGACGCCGCCATCGGCGGCGACTCCGACGGGTCAGGCCGGGCTCCGGCATTCGTCGTCATCGGCGGTGGGCCGACCGGCGTGGAGCTCGCCGGAGCCCTCGCGGACATCGCGCGGCGGGCGCTGGCGCGGGACTTCTCGCGCATCGACCCCCGGCACGCTCGGATCGTGCTCGTCGAGGGCGGTCCGCGGATCCTCCCCGCCCTCCCGGACGATCTCTCGCGGAAGGCGGTCGAGCAACTGACCCGGCTCGGCGTGGACGTCCGCACGTCCGCGATGGTTACCGCCGTGGAACCCGGCGTCGTGCGAATGCGCGACGAAGCCCTGCCGGCCGCGGTCGTGGTGTGGGCCGCCGGCGTGACCTCGTCACCGCTCGGCGCGCAGCTCGGCGACGTGGATCGCACGGGGCGCATTCGCGTGGCCAAGGACCTCAGCCTGCCCGACCACCCGGAGGTCTTCATCGTCGGCGACCTGGCGGCGTTCGGTACGGAGGACGGGCGCTCCCTGCCGGCGCTCGCCGCGGTCGCGACGCAGCAGGGCAAGGTGGCGGCGGCGAACGTCTGGAGGAGCGTGCGCGGGAGCCCCCGGGCGCCGTTCCGTTACGCCGACAAGGGCAACCTCGCCACGATCGGCCGGCGGGCCGCGGTCGCCCAGTTCGGCAGGTTGCACGTATCGGGGTTCACCGCCTGGGTGATGTGGCTGTTCGTCCACCTGTTGCTGCTCGTCGGCTTCCGCAACCGTCTCGCCGTGCTATCGGAATGGGCGTGGGCCTACTTCACGAGCGAGCGAAGCGCGCGGTTGATCACGGGGAGCACGTCCCTGCCGGGCCGGGATTCGGGGACAGGAGCGCAGGCCGATGGCGACAGCGCGGCGCGGTCATGAGCCCGCGAGTTCGTGGGGCCGGGGATTGCCCGGCCCCACGAACGGCTTCCCGCGCCGGGCGCTTTGCGGGATGTCCCCGAGCAGCCCTCCGTGCAGGCCCTCGCGCGGGCAAGGGGAGGTCGACCCGGCAACGATCACCGGCGGGCGCTCAGACCGCCCGGCGGACGCCGCAGCACCGGCGGCCGCGTCAGGGGAGAACCAGGCCCACCGTCACGCTAGCACGCCGAGATGACGGGACGATGACACAGATTTGCAGATCCTGCGGGGACGTGGGTATACTTGGGACACGTTCTGTGGCGAAGCCGGGATCTGCCGACCAAGACGGTGAGTGCATCGATGCATCTGCTGTTGATCGAAGACGATGAGGCGCTCGGAGACGTGGTACGCCGGGGATTGGAGAGTTACGGGTACCGCGTGGAGTGGGTGCGGGACGGCGCCGAGGCCTACGACATCGCCAGCGCGGGATCGTTCGATGCGTTGGTTCTGGACCTGATGCTCCCGAACCTCGACGGCCTCACGCTGCTCCGCGGCTTGCGGGAAGCCGGCGTCCGAACGCCGGTCCTCTGTTTGACGGCCCGCAGCGGCGTGCGCGACCGCGTGACCGGACTCGACGCGGGCGCGGACGACTATGTGGTCAAACCCTTTGCGTTTGAAGAGCTGCTGGCGCGCCTCCGCGCGCTGCTGCGACGACCCCAAGACTTGTTTGTCCCGGAGGCGTTGGTCTCCGGAGCCCTGCGCCTCGAGCCTGCGGAGCGGCAAGTCACGGTGGAGGGACGGGTGCTGGACGTACCGCCGAGAGAGTTCGACGTCCTCGAATACCTGCTGCGCCACGCCGGCCGGGTGTTGTCGCGGGACGCCATCCTGGAACGGGTCTGGGGGCCCGGAGAGGGTCCTCGCGCAAACGTGGTCGACGCGACGGTCTCCAGGCTCCGCCGCCGCCTTCGAGGCAGCGGCTGGACGGGACAGATCGCCGCGGTCCCCGGACACGGGTACCGCATCGCGACCCCGGACCCGCGCCCCGCGCCGTGAATCGCCTGGCCCCGACTTTTCATCTCCGGTTGCTCCGCCGAAGCCGGTGGCGCGTCGCCCTGCTGGGCGCACTCGTGGTCACGGGCGTGCTCGGCGCGCTGGCGTCGGGCGCGTACCTGAC
>DASQGM010000396.1:0-3114 GCA_035632615.1 bacterium
GAGGACGGCGGGTGCCGGTGTGGAAAAAAGTAGGATTCACGAAACCGGGGCAACGTCAGTCCACCGTCTGTGTTCCGCTACTGCTACTGCCCTTCCTGAACATCACCAGACGCATTGCCGTGACCCGCACTGACGGTTTGCCCGACCGGCAACCCGACGATCCCTCCATGCGCGAAGGCCAGTTGTGTGCCAAACAAGAGTACCGCTCCCACCATCAGCACCAGCAGGATGTGCCGCATTTCTCCGTCCTCCTTTGGTGTGATTTCCCAGGGTCCCATCGAAGCCGAATAGCGCCGCCGGTTCCGTCTTTGCCTCGATCCTACTCGGGTGGGGTTTGCGCGTGTATCCGGCGCGGACTTGATCCGATTGCACCAAACTTGACACGAATGTGCCGGGGCTTCTTGTCTGGGCGAAGCGCCTCCAGCGCGACATGACGAAGACAGTGCTCTCGGCATGCGGGGAGGCGTGGACAGGTCTTCTGGAGAGGACTTGAGGCACGCCATTCGTACACCCCACTGCCTCGTGTCACGTACCGGGGTAGCAAGACTCTGCGGTGCTGCAAACTCCACCGCCCAGAGGCGTCTAACGGCCTCTTCGGACACGATTGAGGACCGTCACGCGGATCGCAACAGGGAGGCGAGCGGCCCCCTTGCGGCGTGAGGGTGAACTTCATGCGGCTGACCGCGAGCGCGACTTGCCGCTCGGCCTCCTCAAGCGTCGCGGCCGTCCACTGCACGTCGCACGGCGCTCATCTGATTAGGCTCCATGAAAGTTGACGGGACCTTACGCGCCACGTCACAGAAGAAACGAGGCCGCGCCAGACAGCCCGACGCGACCCTCTTGTTCCATGACCCGGCGGGCCCGAGATAGACCGACTTCAACCCGGTCGGTCTCTCAACAGTCCCACTGGCTCCGAGGTGCTTCGCCTATGGCACCAAAGCAACCGGGCTCGGCACCTCGCCGAACCGGGACCCTTCCAATCGGTTTCCAAAACGAGTGTCGGAGCAACACCCAGCACGCGGACATGCCTGAAGAATATGGCGCGCCCGGAGGGATTTGAACCCCCGACCTACGGCTCCGGAGGCCGACGCTCTATCCGCTGAGCTACGGGCGCGCGCTCCCACATTATACCAGAGGGCAGAGGCGCAACGACGCCCGCGCTGCCATCGGATCCTGGTCGGGATTGTCCAGCCAAGCCCGCGCGCATGGGAGCCGGCTGTTCCGCGCACCACCCGAGATCGGCGGCGGAACTCACGTTCCGATTCGAACGCTATGAGGCAACGGGCGGGGGCGGCGCGACCGGCCGCGCCCGGCTCCGCTCGATGAGGGCCAACACGATCACCCCGACCGCCCAAGTCGCCGTGAGGAACAGCAGCAGCGCGCCGAGGTGCGGGATGGCGAACGCGACCACGAGCACGACCGCGCCCACGAGCGCCTCGAGGCCCACACTGGACGGTCGAATGCGCCGCCCGAGCAGCACCGAGATCGCGGCGATCCCCAGTTGTAACGCCGCCAGCACCGCGAGTGGAATCAGCACCACGACCACGAGCCCCACCACGCTGATCGCCAGCCCGATCACAAGCGGCCAGAGCGCCGCCCACGTGAGGAGACCTACCCCGAACGCCAACGCCGGTGCACGTTCGAGGAGGCCTGCGAGATCCTGCGTCACCCGCGGGAAGAACACGGCGGTCAGCCACGTCGTGCCGACGAAGCTGATCAGCATGGCCAGCGCGAAGAACAGGACGAACGCCTTCATGGCCGCGAGCATCCCCAAGATCGTTGCGGGCCAGAGCCACGTCGGCGGTTCGTAGGAACCCTGTGGCGGCGTGGGGACCGGAGGCGGACCCGGCGCGGTCGACCCGGGAGGGAGCGCGCCGGTCCGCCCGACGGACGCGCCGGGTTCGATCGTGACGCGACCGTCCGTTGTGGTCGCCGTGCCACCGACGACCGCGGTCGAGCGCACGAGGACGTTGCCACCGATCGCGCGCACGGACCCGCCAACGCGCCCGGTGACCACGACGTCTCCGCCGAGCGCGACCGCGTCGCCGTCGACCGTGCCTGCGACGCTCAGCGGTCCGCCGATCGCAATCGCGTCCCCATGGACAACCGTGCCCGCTGGGACATCGAGGGCCCCGAACCGGGTGAGAAACTCCTCGGCGCCGGCGGAGGTGAGCCCGCCGGACACTAGCCCGAGCAACACCAGCGTCGCGGCCGCCGCGCGGATCGCCCGACCGAGTCGCCGCGCGCCCCCAGCGTGCGGCGCGGCGGCCGGGAGGATTTGCCCGAACATCGGGGAACAAGGCACTGCCTGGGAGGGCCCATGCCTCGAGTCGCGGCGATCATCCCTGCGTTCAATGAGGCGCGCACCATCGGCGAGGTCGTCGCCACCGTGGCGCGGAGCCCCCTCGTCGACGACGTGATCGTCGTGAGCGACGGGTCCCGGGACGCCACCGTGGAGACCGCCCGTCGCCGGGGCGCGCGCGTGATCGAGTTGCACGAGAATCAGGGGAAGGGCGGGGCGATCGCCGCGGGGCTCGCCGCCACCAACGCGCAGATCATCCTGCTGCTCGACGGCGATCTGGTGGGACTCACGACCCGCCACGTGGAGGACCTCCTTCAGCCGGTGCTCGCCGGTACCGCGGAGGTCTGCGTCGGCCAAATCAAGCGCGACCTGATGCAGACGCTGTTCCCCAACTTTTCCGGCCAGCGCGCGTTGCGGCGCGCCGTCCTGGAGAGCATCTCGAACCTCGAAAACACGGGGTTCGGCATCGAGATCGCCTTGAGCCGCCACGCCAAACTCTCCGGTCTGCGCACGCGCACCGTGCCGCTTGATCACCTGACGCACGTCCTGAAACAGGAGAAACATGGACTGCTACCAGGTTACGTCGGGAAGCTCAAGGCCACCTGGCAGATCGCCAAGTGGAGCGGTAGGAATGGGCGGTCCAAAGCCTGACCGGGGCTCACGACTCCAACAGGCGCACGCGCTCGCCCACCCTCGGCACCAAGACTGACCGGTCCACCTCTGCGCAGACGCGCAGGTCGTCGCCGAGACCGATCTCGATCACGTTTTGTCCGGCCCACGTCGCCCGGAGCAGCGCCGCGGCGTCCGGGTAC
>DASQGM010000397.1:0-4860 GCA_035632615.1 bacterium
TACGAGATCCTGTGGGGCGAGCGAATCCTTCGGTCCGTGGCGAACCTCACCCGGCAGGACGCCGAGGAGTTCCTGGCCCTCGCCCCGGTGATCCCCGTGCACACCGAGGTACGGCGGTTCCCATTGGATGCCGCGAACGCCGCGCTCGCCGACCTGCGGGCCGGCCGTATCCGCGGTGCCGCCGTGCTCACCGTCGAGTGATCCCGAGTCGTGCGTCCGCGCGCCGGCCTAGCGTCAGGCGGTGCGGCCGCCGTTCCGCACGACGAGGACGGGAACGGGCGCGTGCCGGACCACGTGCTCGGCCACGCTGCCCATGAAGAGTTGCGAGACCCCGCGGCGCCCGTGGCTGCCGACGACGATCAGATCGACGCCGGCCTCCCGCGCAGCCGCGGCGATAGCCTCACGTGGATGTCCCGCCCGCACGATCCGCTGAGTGATCTCGGGAGCGTCTGGCGCCACGGCGTCAAGCGACGCCCGCGCGAGTTGCTCGACCTCCTTCGCGACCTCTGCGGGTACCGGGGCCGGAAACACGGCGGGGCCGCTCAGCGGAACCCATGTGGACCCGAGGTCGACGACGTGCAGCAACACCACCTCCGCGCCGCATGCGCGTGCGAGCGTCCGAGCCCACTCGAGCGCGAGGGCCGCGCTCTCCGAGAAGTCTATCGCAACGAGTATGCGCCGGACGGTCGGCGTCGTCATGGTCCCTCCAGAACCCGCA
The DNA here is from genome assembly GCA_035632615.1 of bacterium. GTDB lineage: Bacteria > Sysuimicrobiota > Sysuimicrobiia > Sysuimicrobiales > Segetimicrobiaceae > JAJPIA01. Next base: position 719 of record DASQGM010000397.1, read on the forward strand.
TTGATGGGTGGCAACTTCCGTCCGGTCGCGCCGCGTCCCTTTGTTCTTGATGGACCCGGACACAAAGATTAGGGAGCGCACATCTGGTGCAGCCGGTGCCGTCTTTGGCTCGCCCCAGGGCCTACTGTCGGCTGGTGCTCTCCGGGAGTTCCCCGCCCGGAGTGAACGTGGCCAACTGTCGGACATCCCAGGCCGCGCGTTTGACTCGGCACATCGCCGCGTGCGCTCCATCCGTAGCGTAGCGCCTGCGGTGGCGGTCCGCCATCGGGTCGCGGGAGTATTTCGAGAGCATTCTGGAAGACCGCCGAAAATGCACTTTGGACCCGATTGTGTTCTCCGGATCGTCGGCCTACCGTGAAGGTGAGGCGGGGCGCGCTATGCGCGCGGGAGGTGAGGACGATGAAGCTTGTGCGATGGAGCCCTGTCTGGGACGTGGACACGCTGCACCGGTCGGTGGATAGGCTGTTCGACGAGGTCTTCACGAGGGCGCCAGGAGCCGCTCTGGCGCCGGTGGAATGGGAGCCCCCGGTCGAGGTGTTTGAGACCGGCGGGGAAGTCGTGGTGCGGGCGGAGCTGCCGAACATCGATCCGAAGTACCTCGACATCACAGTCGCCGCGGACGCGGTGACGATCAAGGGGGAGGTCAGGCGGGAGACCGAGCAGACCGACCGCAACTACTACCGGCGGGAGCTCCGCTACGGTGCGTTTGTGCGGACCGTTCCGCTGAGGGTGGAGGTGAAGGGCGCGGAGGCGGTGGCCCAGTACAAGGACGGGATCCTGGAGGTGAAGATCCCGAAGGTCGCCGAAGCCAAGCCGGTATCGGTCAAGGTGCAGGCCGCGTAGCGGCAGCGTCGGGTCACCAGGGGAGGTCAGGACGGCCTCCCTGTCTTTTTGCGTGCACGCCATCGGGCAACGAGCGGACGACGCAATCGGGTGGCCGGGGGATGGCGCCGGTCCCGGGTGCGGGGTAGGATGGTTCCGGCAGGGTAAGGCGTTGACATTGAGCGCGGAGGAGTGAGCGATGCGGCGGATCGGGGTGCTGACGAGCGGAGGAGACGCTCCCGGCATGAACGCGGCGATCCGCGCGGTCGTGCGGTTGGCGATCGCGCGGGATGCAACCGTGGTCGGAGTGCGGCACGGGTACGCCGGGTTGATGGCCGGCGACACGGTGCCCCTGGACTCCGGCGCCGTCGGCGGGATCATCGAGAAGGGAGGAACGATCCTTCGCAGCGCCCGGTGCCCGGAGTTCGTGACGGACGCCGGGCAGGAGGCCGCGCTCCAGGCGTGGCGCCGCCTGGATCTCGACGGCCTGGTCGTGATCGGCGGAAACGGGACCCAGGCAGGCGCGCTGGCGCTGCACCGGCACGGCGTGGCGGTCGTAGGGATCGCCTCCACGATCGATAACGACATCCCGGGGAGCGAGATGACGATCGGGGCGGACACCGCGCTCAACACCATCGTCGAGGCGATCGACCGGATCCGGGACACGGCGTCGGCGCACGAGCGCACGTTCGTCGTCGAGACGATGGGACGGGGATGCGGGTGGCTCGCGCTGCACGCCGGGCTCGCGACCGGCGCGGACGTGGTGCTCATTCCGGAGGTCCCGTGGACGCTCGACCAGGTGGTCGCGCGGGTCCTGGCGCGGCAGCGGGCGCAGAAGGCGCATACGGTCGTCGTCGTGGCGGAGGGCGCAGGCGATGGCGCGGTGATTGCAGGACAGCTGAGTCAAGCGGTCGGGGGGCAGATCCGCGCGACCGTGCTCGGTCACGTGCAACGAGGCGGCGCGCCGACGGCGTTTGATCGGATCCTCGCGAGTCGCCTCGCGGCGGCGGCCGTGCAGTCCCTCCTCGACGGGCAACTGGGTACGCTTGCCGTGCAGCGGGGTGGGACGATCGTCGCGGCGGGGCTCGCCGACGCGCTCGAGGGCACGCGCAACCTCGATCTTTCCCTCTACCAACTGGACGGCGTGTTCGCGGCCTGACCGCGGGGGCCACCCGCGGGGCTGCGTCCGCGCCGCGGGCTCAACGCCTCGCGATGAGGTCGTTTGCCCAGACCAGGAACCGTCCGTCTGCCAGCGGGTCGAGCGCGGCCATCTGCCTGCTCGTCGCCGTGGCCTCCGCCACCCATCGTTCGACCGAGTCCCTGATCTCTACGGTGTAGAGGACGCGCGTCCCGGTGCCGGCGAGCGCGGCCCGCACGTTCGCGAGGTTGCGGACACACGCGTGCAGGCCGAAGCGGCCCCGCTGCTCCGCGAGCCAGTATCGGCCCCACGCCTGCGGGTACGCTTGGTACACGAGGACGTCGAGACCGGCGCCGGCGACGGCGCGGTAGTCGACGCCGTGGCGGCGGGCTTCACGAACGGGGAAGCCCATGTAATCGTAGGCGAAGAGGACGCCTCCGGCTTCGTGGACGCGCGCCGCGACGGTCCGGTAGAACTGCGTCCACTCTGGGATGGCGTCTTCCCGGTCGTCGTGCAGGTCCGGAGCCACGAACGAGCCGAACCCGCAGAAGCCGTCTCCCAACATCAGGCCGTCGAACCCGAACGCGGCGCGAAGGCGTTCGTACTGGCACCCGACGTACTCGGCGTAGGGCATGTCCTCGCGCTCGAGCCGGACGAACGGGTTCAGATCGGCGCTGCCTGGGACACGGCGAAGCTCGGGATGCCGGCGGAGCCAGCGGGACTGGGGCAGTGGCCACCAGCCTCCGTAGTTCCAGCAGCCGATGAGCACCCGAGTGCCTTGGGCGTGCAGCGCGCCTACCAACTCCAACAGATCCCGTTGCGTCGACCATCGACGCAGCGGGCCGTGGCGGTTTAGCCCAGTACCGGCCTGCGGCGTGTACTCGCGAAACGACAGGAAGAACTGCGGGTGCCGATCTTCCATGACCACGACGCCCTCGATGCCCGGCAGGGGGACCGGTGGTCGGGGGAACGCACCCAGATCCGTGCACGCCCACACGGGTCCCCGGACGACTTGGTCGTACGCGAGCTCGGTCGCGCGCTGTTGGCGCCGCAGCCGCGACGCGGCCACGCGGAAGAGGTACCCTGCGAACGCCCGGACGGGGACGACGTTCGAGATCCGCGGCCGACGGGCCCGCGGCGCGCCGCGGCGGCGTACGCGCGCGCGCACGCCGCCACTGTGAGGGGCCGGCCGGCGCTTCATGACGGTGGGTATTCCGCCCGCGCGTCCTGAGATCCCCCGCCGGGCGCGCGACTACTCTTGTCGGTTCCGGCGATCCGCGACCCGCAGCGCGATTCCCGTTCATCATCGCGCGTGGAAGGCGGCGTCCGCGATCCGTCCTGCACCCGAGTTCGGGCCACACGGTGCGTCTGCAGGGACTCGACGCGGCGGTGGCGCCGACAGGAGCCGTTCAGCCGCCCGGCAAACCTGTTTTGGCGGGCGGGCGAACGGCTCGTGGATTCGTGTATCATAGTGGTGAACCACGGCTCAGGGGGGCCAGGATGCCGCTCGACAGCAGAACCGGGATATTCCGGGCGTTCTCGCAGATCCTCAACCGCTCGTTCACGCTTCGCGAAGCGCTGGACGGTGCGCTGCCTCGCATCGTCGAGCTGGCGGAAGCCGAGGCGGGGTGGATCTTCTTCCACGAGCCGGAGTCCGACACGTTCTCGCTTGCCGCCGACGTCAATCTGCCCCCGGCGCTCGCGGTGTCGGGGAAGCGGCGGATGGCCGGCGAGTGCCGCTGCATGCAGATGCTGCGGGAGGGCCGGTTGACCCAGGCCGTCAACCTGGTCGACTGCCTGAGGCTGGAGCAGGCGCTGCCCCAGAGCCCGGAACGGCACCGGCATGCGACGATCCCGCTGATGTCGCAGGGCGACACCGCTGTCGGCATCCTGAACCTGCTGTTGCCTCCCGGCCGGGTGCTTGCCCAGCGCGATCTCGATGTCCTGGAGGCGCTCGGCCACGACGTGGCGGTCGCCATCCAGCGGGCGCGCTTGTTTGAAGAGGTGCGCGACCGTGAGGCCACGACGCGCGAGCTGATGCAGCGGCTCCTGGCGGCGCAGGAAGAGGAACGCCGACGCATCGCGCAGGACCTTCACGACCACGCCGGCCAGATGATCACCGCGCTCATCATTCAACTGACGCACCTGCTCGAACACATCGAGGCAATGGACGACGCGACGG
>DASQGM010000398.1:0-7992 GCA_035632615.1 bacterium
GTTCGAATGAACGCGCCCAACCCCGAACCGGTGCGCCGCCCGCGCGGCCTGTGGAGCGACGCGCTCGGCCGTCTGTTCCAGAATAAGGGGGCGACGGCGGGGGGGATCATCTTTCTGCTGATCGTCGCCGCCGCGATCGCCGCCCCGCGCCTCGCCCCCGACAACCCGATCCGGCTCAACGTCTCGGAGTCGCTCGACCCGCCGGGTGCGCATCATTGGCTCGGAACCGACCAGTTCGGCCGAGACATCCTCAGCCGGATCGTCTACGGCGCGCGTGTCTCGGTGGCGATGGGCTTCGTCGCGGTGACGATCTCGGTGGCGGGCGGCTCGGTGCTCGGGCTGCTGTCGGGGTACTACCTCGGCACCGTCGACCTGGTCATCATGCGCGTGGTGGACGTCATGCTGGCGTTTCCCGGCATCCTGCTGGCGCTCGTCATCATCGCGGTGCTCGGGCCCAGGCTGGGCAGCGCGATGGTGGCGGTCGGTGTGTCGGGCATGCCCGTGTTCATCCGCGTCGTGCGGGGTTCCACGCTCACGGTGCGCGAGTTCCAGTACGTGGAGGCGGCCCGGGTCACCGGGTGCGGCGACCTGCGCATCATCTTCCGGCACGTCCTGCCGAACGTGTCGGCGCCCATCATCGTCCTCGTGACGCTCGGCATCCCGGGCGCGATCATCGCGGGCGCCGCGCTCAGCTTCCTCGGCCTGGGGATCCGGCCGCCCACGCCGGACTGGGGTGCGATGCTCAGCGAGGGACGGTCGTTTATGAGCACGGCGTGGTGGCTGTCCACGTTCCCCGGCCTCGCGATCGTGGTCATCGTCATGGCGATCAATCTGTTCGGGGACGGTCTGCGGGACGCGCTCGATCCTCGACTGAAGTTGTAGGGTCCGCGCCGACGCGTGGCGCGGGGCGGGTATCCGGCGGGATCGATAGGATCGGAGGCTGAGAGATGGGCGCAACCGCTCTTCCGGTGGTGATCCGGTGCGGCACGTTCCTGGACGGCGCCGGCGCGCTCCAGCGCGACCAGGCCGTCACCGTCGCGGGGGCCCGGATCACCGACGTCGGGCCGTGGAGCCAAGCCCGGCGCCCGCCGGACGCGCGGGTCATCGACGCGGGCGGGCTCACCGTGATGCCGGGGCTGTTCGACTGTCACGATCACCTGGCGACCCCGCCGCGCAGTCTCGCGGATCGCAGCGGGACCCCGCCGTCGCTGCACGTGCTGCGTGTCGCGGAGACGATGCGCGGGATGCTGCAGGCCGGGTTCACCACGGTCCGGGACCCCGGCGGCCTCGACCTGGGGCTCAAGATGGCGGTCGAGGAAGGCGTGCTGCCCGGACCGCGCGTGCTCATCTGTCTCGCGATCATCACCCAGACGGCCGGGCTCTCCGATTACACGAACGCGGTCGGGTTTCACACCGAACTCCTGCGGTTGCCGGGCACCCCGGACGGCGTCTGCGACGGCGTGGAGCAACTCCGGCTGATGACGCGGCGGCTGATCCGCGCCGGCGCGGACTTCATCAAGATCGCCACGACCGGCGGCGTGAGCTCGCGGATCAGCGGCGTGCTGACGCGCGAGTTCACCTTCGAGGAGGTCCGCGCGGTTGTCGAAGAGGCGCGTGCGTTCGGCCGGCCCGTCGCCGCGCACGCGTACGGCGGCGAGGGCCTCAAGAACGCGCTGCGCGCTGGCGTGCACTCCGTGGAGCACCTCGGACCGCTCGACGACGAGGATGTTGCGACGATGGTGCGGCAGGGCACGTATCTGGTGCCCACCCTGCTGAACATGCGCGTCCGGTTGGAGATGGCGGCCGAGCCGGGGGCCCTCTCGCCGTACAGCGTCCAGAAGGCCGCGGAGATCGCGCCGCTGCAGAAAGGGGCGTTCGCCCGCGCGCACCGCGCCGGCGTGCGCATCGCGGCCGGCACGGATTCCCGCGGACTGCGGCACGGCGGGAACGCCCGCGAACTGAGCCTCTTGGTGGAATACGGCATGAGCCCCATGGAGGCGATCTGCGCGGCAACCTCCGTGGCCGCAGGATGTTGCACCGTCCCGGACACCGGTACGCTCCGGCCGGGCATGCGCGCGGACCTCCTCGCGGTGAACGGTAATCCGCTGGATGACGTTGGGGTGCTCCAGGACGCCGATCGGATCGTCCTGGTGATGCGCGACGGCGGCGTGTTCAAGAACCGAATCGGCTGACAGAGGAGGGTGGTCATGACCGGAGAGCTCTCAGGAAAGGTCGCCATCGTGTCGGGGGCGGCGCAGGGGGTCTCGAGCGTCATCTTGCGGCGGCTCGCGCAGGATGGGGCGCGCGCCGTGATCGTGGACATCGATACGGAGCGGGCCGAGGCCGGCGTGCGGGATCTCACCGCGCGGGGCTGCGACGCGCGCTTCATCCACACGGATGTGCGGGACAGCGCCCAGGTCAACGCGATGGTCGACCGCGTCGTGGAGCAGTGCGGGCGCGTCGACATCCTCGTCCACGGCGCCGGGGTGGGCGTGCACAAGGAGATCGTGGATCTGTCCGACGACGAGTGGGATCTCCAGATCGACGTGCAACTGCGCGGCGCGTTCCTGTTGAGCCGGGCGGTCGGCCGCCGGTTGATCGCGCAGAAACAGGGCGGCCGCATCATTCTGATCGGCTCAACCTCCGGCAACAACGCGCGCGTCCGGGGTGGCCCCCATGCGGCGTCGAAGGCGGGCGAGATCCAGCTCGCCCACGTGCTGGCGATGGAAATGGGGCGCCACGGGGTCACGGTCAACGTGGTGTCTCCGGGGCTGACCAACATCGCCGGGATCTCGCGCTCGGTACAGACCCCGGAGTACCAGCGCGCGTTCATCGCGCAGGTGCCGCTCGGCCGCCTCGCGACGCCCGATGAGATCGCCGACGCCGTGCTGTTCTTCGCTTCCGACCGGGCGCGGTTCGTCACGGGGCAGGTGCTGTGTGTGGACGGCGGGTACTCCGCGGGCAAGCTGGCGGTGCAGGGACCGAGCGTCGACGCCTTCTACGGGCAAGTCCGCGAGGGCCGCTAGGCGGGACGCCCGGGGACAGCTCGAGGAGCCGCGGTGGTTCGACGCCGCGGCTCCTCGACGTCGGCGTCGCGCTCGTGGCAATGGGCGGCTACGCGGTCTCGTGGTGGTGCATCGGCCGGTTCATCATGCGCAGCATCTCCGGGCCGCCGGTGCGCAGGAAGCGCCAAACGAAGACCGCGGCCAGCGCCAGAAAGACGAGGTTGAGGGCGGTCGTGTAGTTCCACGCGAGGTGGGCTTCGAGGACGAGCGCGTGGCGCGTGCGCGGCACCCATCCGACCGCCGCGAAGATCAGTTCCACCGCCCATCCCGCCGCCACCATCGCCGCGTACGACGTGACGAGCAGATACCAGGCCATCGCGCGGCCGTAGTACCGGCGGTAGATGTCCAGAATCGGAAGGATAATGAGATCGGCGAAGATAAACGAGGCGACGCCGCCGAAGCTGATGCCGCCGTTCCACAAGATCGCCGCCAACGGCACGTTGCCCACGGAGCACACGAACGACACGATGGCGACGAGCGGGCCCACGACCGGCCCCCAGACGAAGGCCAGGTGCGGATCGCCCGTTAGAAAGAAGCGCCGCCAGAACTCAGCCGGCACCCAGGCCCCGAGGGCGCCGGCGATGATGAGACCTCCCGCGACGTCCATCCAGACGGCCGCCCAGTCCATGACGAAGTACTGGCTCATCGCGGTCAACCCGTCCGCCGAGACGGCCCGGACCAGGATCGGGCGGCCGTCGACCACCGCCATGTCCATCCCGGCGTGGCCTTCCATGCGGCCCAGGAGACCTCGTTCGGCCTGCGTCCGCGCCGCGGCTACGCGGGCGCGCGTGAGCGTGCGCCGGAAGATCAGCCACAGCACGACGATCATGAACGGGCCACCGAGGAACTCCGCCGCGGTGAACTGCCAGCCCAGCAACACGGCCATGATGATCCCGAGCTCGATCACGAGGTTCGTGGAAGCGAACTGAAACACGATCGCCGCGGTGAAGTGGGCGCCCTTGACAAACAGGGACCGCGCCAGCGCCACGGCCGCGTACGAGCACGAGGAGGACGCGAAGCCGAACAGGCTGGCGAGGGCGATCGACCGTCCGGAGTCGTCCCCGAGGACCCTCGCCATGTCTTTCTTGGAAACGAGGGCCTGCACGGCCGCCGACAGGGCGAACCCGAGGATCAGCGGCCACAGGATCTCCCAGAACATGGCGAAGCTCAGGTCCAGGGCACGGATCACGGGTTCCACGTCATCGCTCCTGGTCCCCAGTGTACCATTGAACGCAGGCGGCGCGGCGGCGCAGGGCGTCCCACCGGGGGTGAACGGGGCGGTCGGCGGTGGGCCACCGGCCGCCCCGGACTCCGCTACGGGATCCGGCGCGCGACGTTCTCCGCGTCCTGCGGCGCGAAAGCGCGCATCGTGTGTGTGCGGACGTCGCCGCGATTGCCGAACAGGAAGGCGCCTTCGAGCGCGGCTTCGTCCGACGAGAACTCGGCGATAAACACGAAATCGTACGCTCCGAGCGTGGTATAGTTCGCGACCACCCGGCCGCCCTTCGCGGCGACGAACTGTTCGGCGGCCTGTCGCAGATTCGGCAGTTGCTTGATGTTCCGCATGCCCTGATCCGTGAAGCTCCCCAGAATGACGTAGGTCACCACGTCCACTCCCCCTTTGCTGTGCGCGTGCGCTGCGGCGTCACGCGCGTTCGAGAAGCGTCTTCACACGCCTCAGTGCTTCGGCGGACTCGGCCACGATCCGGCGTCGGATGATGAGCCGGTCGAGCACCGTCATGAGCGCGGTTCGGGTCGTGTACACGAACTCCCGCCGGAACCGCGCGCCCCCGCCGTCGGGCGTCATCGTGTACGTGATCGTGCCGCCGCCCCCGCGGTCCACGGCGCCCTCGATGATCCAGCGGCGCGGCGCATCCCGTTCACGCACCGTCCACGTCACGCGCCCCGGCGTCCGGCCACGAGGAACTCCTCGACCGTCCGCTCCCCCACGGCGAGCGAGTGATCCGTGGCGCCGCTGATCCCGAGCGACGACGGGTGCCACAGCGGCCAGTGGCCCGGCGTCGTCACGAACTCGAACACCCGCTCGATCGGCGCCTGTATGAGGACGGTCGTCTCGATGCGCGTCATCGTCGGTCTCCTGCGTGTTGTGCGTTCGCTCCCGCGTGTGGGATTGTCCGGTCCCCGGTCCGTTCCCTTGCGGCCCACGCCCTCGTGTCCTGTCGCGGCCCCGCGCCTCGAAGATACGGTTCCTCGTCTAGGTCATCGCGCCGTGGGGCAAGCAGTATACTGGTGCCCGATCGATTCGACCTCATGGAGGTGTGTGTGGATGCCGGTTCCTGCGCTGCTCCCAACCCAGGCGCGCGACGAGACGTTCGGAGGCGTGACGTATCACATCGAAGGTGAGCTGGTTCCGGTGCTGCACGTGGAGTTGGGCAGCATGCCCGTCTACTTCGAGCATCACATCCTGCTGTGGAAAGACCCGGCCGTGAACATCACGATCAAGCCCCTCCGTGGCGCGGTCAAGCGCGTCCTCGCCGGCATGCCGGTGTTTGTGACGCAGACGCAGGGCGCCGGCCGCATCGCGTTCAGCCGGGACGGCGCCGGGCACGTCTTCGCGCTCCACATGAAACCGGGCGAGGCCGTGGACGTGCGGGAACACCAGTTCCTCGCGGCCACGGACGCCATGGACTACACGTTCAACCGGGTCAAGGGGGCGGCGAACGTCCTCTTCGGGGGGACGGGCTTCTTCATCGACACCTTCACGTGCGCGAAATCCGAGGGCATCCTCTGGCTCCACGGATACGGCAACGTCTTTTCGCTGACGCTCGGCGCCGGAGAACAGATCGACATCGAGCCCGGGGGGTGGATCTACAAGGACCGGACCGTGCAGATGCAGACCATCTTTCAGAAGGTCTCGACCGGGTTGTTCGCGAGCGCCGGCAACCTCTTTTGGAACCGCTTCACCGGCCCGGGGCGCGTCGCGCTGCAGTCCATGTACCTGCACATGCCGACCGACGGCTAGAAGCCGCGAGGCACGTTGACATCATGATGTTCTCTTGCTAGCATCATGATGTGCGGACAACAATTACGTTGGACGACGACGTGGCCGCAAGGCTCAAGGACGAAACGCGGCGATCGGGACGATCGTTCAAGGAGGTCGTGAACGAACTCATCCGCCTTGGCCTGACGACGCGCCGCGCGCGCAAACCTGTGCAGCGCTTCACCGTGAAAGCACGCTCGCTCGGGTTGCGGCCGGGCCTCGACTACGACAAGACGAGTGAGTTGATGGAGCAACTGGAAGGCCCGTTTCATCGGTGATTCTCGTCGACGCCAACCTGTTGTTGTACGCATACAACCCCGCGTTCGAACACCATGTCCGCGCGCGGCACTGGCTCGAGGAGGTGCTCTCGCGTTCGAATCCGGTGGGTCTCGCGTGGGCGACACTCCTTGCGTTTCTGCGCATTGCGACGAACCCGCGGGCATTCGAACACCCGCTGACAATGCGCGAGGCCGTTCCAATCGTTTCCGACTGGTTGGCGCAGCCGATGGTGACGATTGTGGAGCCGGGCGAGCGACACTGGACGATTTTGCAGGATCTTCTCACTCGCGCACGAGCCAGAGGCCCCGCGGTGACTGACGCTCATCTCGCGGCTCTGGCGATCGAACACGGGGCGACGCTCTGCTCGAGCGACCGAGACTTCGAGCGCTTTCCCGGTCTCCGGGTTCTCAATCCGTTGGCGGCGCAGACCTGACGTGCGTGCGTCGATGTCGAAACGCTTCGAGTCGAGGCACTAAGTCCTTCAGTAGAATCGCGGTCTTGAAGGGCAGAGTCCACGACGGCGGGGTGCCGGCGGCCAGCGTCCACTGTTTGCGAACGGCGACGATCAGGTTGGGGTCGTGTACGAGCGCCAACTTGGCAAACTTTTTCGACAGGTACTCTGGCGTCCAGTAACCTACGATTTCCAACGCGACCTCGGTCCCGTCCTCATGCGTGAAGACGAAGTCCGGCACCACCAAAGCGGTCCCCGCTTCCAACAAGAGGGCTTCCCGGCGAAGGTGCCATCCGTTGCGAACGGCGCCGAACTTACGCGCAAACGTCTCTTCAAGGCCGGAGTCGAAGATTTCCGGCGGCGACAGGCGGGACCGAAGGCCATCTTCCGAAGAGACCGCGAACGTCACGGGACGCCCGCGCCCGGCCATCGCGATCCGCGCCGTCATCCGCCAGTCGCGCGCCTGGACCAGGGCCGCGAGAAATTTGGCAAAATCGACCCCGTACGCGTGTGTTCGGCGGAGCACGGAGTTCGGTCCATCGAAGGTCAGCCGGTACCCTCGTCCGGGGACGCGTCCGACCTGGTGCAGCAGACGCGACAGATGGGCGTACTGGACGATGTGCTTGAGGTCGGTACCCGCCTCCACTTCGATCGAGATCGCGTCATAGAGCAACGCCTGGGCCTGTGCCAGGTCGTAGTCGTCGCGGAGGTCCGTGGCGGAGTACTCCAGGGGGAACGCCGTGAGCCGGTGGAACTCGGGGTAGTCCGCGTAGAGCAGCGCGACGATCTCATCGTCGGCGTTGGGGACCGTGGCGAGCGCCGACCCGAGCAAGGTTCGCCGGGTCTCTGGGTCCAAGACCGGGTACGCGCGGGCGGCGGTCTCAAAGATCCGGATGCGCTGATCGGCTTGCCGGCCGCCCCGCGGCCACTCGTAGGTCGCGACGTCGTCGAGGAGGTCGATCACGGCCTCGATCCGGTCGGGCCGGAGGCCGTCGAGGGCGGTACGGGCCGCGTTCCGCACTCGCCCGAGCCGTTCGCCGATCCGGTCGCGATAGACGGCGATCGCCTGCGCAAGGACGGAGAGGCACCCGTCCTCCAACCGGTCAGAGAAGATCGAGCTGCCTCGCCTGTCCCAGTGATAGACGCGGTGCGCCTTGGTAAGCATCGGTGCGGGTCCGCCGCCGCGCCCGCCCGGC
>DASQGM010000399.1:0-6434 GCA_035632615.1 bacterium
CCGGCCGCCTCGGGGTCTCGCTCGGCGCAGCGGCGGCGGCGGTCGCGTCGTTTGCGCCCGCGTTCGGCCGGGCCGAGCGGGTGTCGGTGGACGGGCGTGAGGTGCGCCTGCTGCTCGTCAAGAACCCCGCGGGGTTTAACGAGGTGCTGCGGGTGATTCTCGCCGCGGGGCCGCCGGCGGTTGTCCTGATCGCGATCAACGACCGGACGGCCGACGGGCGGGACGTCTCGTGGCTGTGGGACGTCGATGTCGAAATGCTGGCCGGGCGCGTTGGTCACGTGGTCGTGACGGGGATTCGCGCCGAGGACATGGCCCTCCGGCTGCAGTACGCGGGGATCCCGCCAGAGGCGATCGAGGTCGAGCACGCGTACGACCGCGCGCTTCGCCGCGCCCTGGATCGTGCGGCGTCCGGGCGACTTTACGTGCTGCCGACGTACACCGCGATGCTCGCGCTCCGCGGCGTCCTCCAGCGGTGGGGCGCGGTGAGGGGGTTCTGGGAGACGTGACGCCCACGCTGCGCATCTGTCATCTCTATCCGGATCTGCTGAATCTCTACGGAGACCGCGGCAACGTCATCGTCCTGGTCAATCGAGCACGGTGGCGCGGCATCGAGGTCGTGGGCACCGAAGCCACGCTCGGGACGCCGATCACGGCCGACGGCGCGGATCTGTACTTCATCGGCGGCGGCGAGGACCGCCAGCAGCGCGTCGCGGTCGCGGATCTCCTGCGGCTCAAGCGCGGGCCGCTCGTAGAGGCCGCGGCGGCCGGGGCGGTGGTGCTGGCCGTGTGCGGCGGATACCAGCTCGTCGGACGGTTCTATCGGCCCGCGGAAGGGGAGGATCTGCCCGGGATCGGCCTCCTGGATCTGTGGACGGAGCATGCGGGACCGGGCACCCCCAGGCTCATCGGCAACCTCGTCATCCAGCCCGACGGCGGCGAGCCGCCGATGGTCGGCTTCGAGAACCACGGCGGACGCACGTACCTCGGCGCGGGCGCGAAGCCGCTCGGCCGGGTTGTTTCGGGGTTCGGCAACAACGGCCGCGACGGGTGGGAGGGGGCGGTCGCCGGTCACGTCTACGGGACCTACCTCCACGGCCCGTTGCTTCCGAAGAACCCCGTGTTCGCGGATCGCCTGATTCGGGAGGCGCTCGGGCGGCGGCATCCGGGTCTGACGCTCGCCCCGCTGCCCGACGTGCTGGAAGCGCGTGCGCGTGAAGCGGTGCTTGCCCGCGCCGGGAGGCCAGCGCCGGCGTGAGGACGCGCTCACGGCGTCTGAGGGCGGCGCTGGGCGGCGGTCCTCGGGCGCGCGCGTGACGCGCCGCGCGGGCCGCACCGGCGCAGAGGCCGTCCGATCGTCCCGACCGAGATGAACCCAGCCGGCGGGGAGCGCCGCGACGCATCAGGCACTCTGCTCGGCGTCGCGGCCGTGATGGGGCTGGCGGAGCTCGGGTTCGCGACCGTCATCCCGCTGCTCCCGCTCTACCTCAAGGAGCAGCTCGGCGCGAGCGCCGTGCTCGTGGGGGTCGTGGTGGCCGCCTTCGCGGCGGTCGAGACGGTCTGCAAGACCGCCTGGGGGAGTCTGGCCGACCGGATCGGCCGCAGGCCCGTTGTCGTCGGCGGGCTGCTCCTCGCTAGCGTCGCCCCGGTCCTCATGTCGCTGCTGCGTGTGCCGTTGTTGTTCGTGCCCCTCCGTTTAGTCGACGGGACGGGCAGCGCGGCGCTCTGGCCGTCGACCGCCGCTGCGATCGCGGATCGCACGGACAGGAGCCGCAGGGCCTCCGCGATGGGCACGCTCAACACATTCTTCCTCTCCGGCCTCGCCCTGGGCCCGAGCCTCGGGCTGTTTGTCTCCGGCGCGTTCGGCGACTACCGGGCGGGGTTCTACCTGGCGAGCGCGCTGTTGCTCGCGGCCGCGGCGGTCGCGGCGCGGGTGCTGCGCGACTTCGATTCGCGACCGCCGGCGAACGCCCGCGACGGCCGGGGCGCCGCCGGCCGCCGCGAGGGCAGGTTCGGCACGCTCGTGCGGAGCATGTTGACCTCGCCGCGGCTCGCGACGATGCTCGCGATTGCGTTTGTGCAAATGTTCGGTGTCGGATTGCTCGCGCCGATCCTCGTCATCTACGCGCACGAGGTCGTGCGCCTCAGCGATCAGATGATCGGTCTGGTTTTCCTGGGCATGGTCCTCGCCGTGGCCGCGGCGTCGCTGCCCGGGGGCCGGCTCGCCGACCGCGTCGGGCGGGCGCGCACGGTGGTGTGGGGCATGGTCATGGCGAGTGTCGGCATGTGGCTGCTGCCGGCGGCGGGCCGCGGAAACCTCGTCGTGCTCTCCGTCGCGGCGGTCCTGCTAGGCGCCAGCTACGCGCTGTCGTCCCCGGCGTGGCTGGCCCTGATGAGCGAGGCCGCGCCCGCCACGGGCACCGCGACCGTCATGGGCGCCTCCGAGACCGCCCAAGGCGCGGGGCTCATCGTTGGCCCGGTGCTCGGCGGCTTCCTGTATGACCGGCTCGGTCCCCAGGCCCCGTTTCTCGCGAGCGCCGCGCTCCTGACGTTCGGAACCGCGCTGGCGATTCGGGTCGTGGGTCGAGGGGCGGCGAACACGGGATTCCGCGGCTGAGGGGGCGGCGGGTGAGATCGCGTACCCTGCCGAATACGGCGGCAGTTCGAGCATGGGAGGGGATGGATGAGCACGACATCGCCGACTCGACGGGGCAGCATCGCGGGCGCGATCGGTTGGATGTTCCTCATCTCGATCTTGCTCTTTTGGCTGCCCGTGGTCGGCCCGCTCATCGCGGGGATCGTGGGCGGACGGAAGGCAGGCGGCGTCGGCGCCGCGATTCTCGCTGTGATCCTCCCGGCGCTCTGCCTCGGGGCCGTCTTGCTCGTCTTCGGGACGGCGCTGACCGGCATCCCGCTGCTGGGAATGCTCGCCGGTCTCGGCACGGCGGTGCTCGTGTTGCTCCACGCGGGGCCGCTGCTGCTCGGGGCGATCATCGGGGGCCTGACCGTCTAGCAAAGCACCGACGGATCCCACACCGCAATGCCCCGTCAACCCCGGGGACCGAGCGGCAGCAGCGCGAGGGTCATCAGCAGGCCGACCTGCTGATGCAGCATCGCGGTGCCGCGGAGCGCGCCTTTCGTGAGCGTCCTCGGGTCCGCGTCCTCGCGGACGAACTTCCACGTGCGTACGGCAAGCGGCAGGGTGACGAGGGCGACGAGTGAGAGCGGCGGGAGGTGGCGCAGGATCACCCCCGCTGCCAGCGCCAGATAGGCTCCCACGACGAGCACGCCGTATTCGACGCGGGTACCGCCCGGACCGATCGCCGTCGCGAGGGTGCGCTTGCCTCGAGCCCGATCCTCCCCGAGGTCGCGCAGGTTGTTCACGACGAGGATTGCCGTGACGAGGGCGCTGATCGGGATGGACGCCCACACCGCGGCCGGCGAGAGCGTCCGCACCTGCACGTAGTACGTACCGAGGACGATCACGGGACCCATGAAGACGAACACCACGGCGTCGCCGAGTCCCATGTACCCAAGCGGCAGCGGGCCGCCGGTGTATGCGTAGCCGGCCAGGACGCTCAGGATGCCTACCGCCAGGATCGGCCACCCCACGACGGTGACCAGCCAGAGCCCGAGGATGCTCCCCGCGCCGAGCAGCATCAGTCCGCCGGCGCGCACGGCGGCCGGCGACAGGAGTCCCCGCTGGATCACGCCGCTGGGCCCGATCGACTCCGGGGTGTCCACACCGCGCAGGTGGTCGTAGTAGTCGTTGATGAGGTTCGTGCCGGCGTGGATCGTGACGGACGCGACGAGCGTCACCAGGAACAGCAGCGGCGAAAACCGGCCTGCGCGCAGGGCGACGGCCGATCCGACGAGGACGGGCGTGACCGACGCCGTGAACGAGTACGGGCGTACGGCCAGCCACCACTGGCCGAGCACGGCCTTCATCTCGATGCGAGCGAATTCGCGGGGCGTCCGCTCGTCCGTCTGCGGTAGGGATGCCCGGCGACGGCCGGGAACCTGCTCGTCACACGTCTGGTCACGACCACGAGGATAGGCTAGGGAGGATATGATGTCAACCGCAGTCCGCTTGACCTTCGTGACCGCCGAGGGCCGCTTTGCGGGAGACGTGCCGGCCGCGGGCGTGTTTCATGAGGCACTCGAGCATCTGCTCCCGGAGGCGCTGCGCGTGGGGCGGCGCGTCACCATTCGCACGCCGGCAGGCGACGCGGTCTACCCGGACATGTTCATCGGCGAAACCGTGGCGCACTTTGGGACCGATGAGTTCGCTGTGCACTCGGAGCCGCTGCGTGGCGGGCTACGGCCGTGGCGGACTCTCGGCGTGGATCACCTGGCGCTGGCCGTGCACGACAGGCAGGACGCCCGCCGTCTGCTTGAGGGCGGCCTGGGGATGCAGGTCGTGCGGGACGACCCGCACCAACCGGTCCTGACCACCGGGTTAACGGGCGTGTTCTTGTTCGACGCGACGCCGGGCCCGCTGAATCCCGGGCTTCCGTCCCGCGTGCACCACCTGGGATTCGTCGTCGACGACCTGGACGCCGCGTGGCAGCATGTGCGTGCGCAAGGGTACGCGTCCGACTACATGGTGCTCGAGCGTGACGAGCGATGGTCGTTGTACTTCTTCTATCAGAACGGGGACGTCCGGTTTATGATTCAGCTCTCGGAGATCAAGGCGGAGCAGCGCGGCTTCGACCGGCCGGCGGAGTTCACGGACCGCATGTTCGACTACAGCCGGCACCGGTACGGCGTGCGGTTCGACGACCGACGGAGCTAGCGCGGACGCAGCCGCCCGGGCGGCGCCGCCCCGGGGCGGCCGCGTTGCGAACGACGCGGATTGGGATACTATACTGGTGGGGGGACTTGCGGCTCGCGGAACGGGTCGCGGCGGCGCCGGCGCGAAGGACGCGTCCACCCAAACCGGTGAGGGACGTAGGAGCCACCATGATGACGCGCTACTCGATGGCCGTGCTCGTGCTCGCGTGTCTGCTCGGGGCAGGCGCCGGGGCGTACGGCGCCGCGGCGACGCCCGCGGGCGCGGACACGCTTCAGCCCATCTTCGGCCGGCTGCTCGGTGATCCCTCGGTCATTCGCCTGAGCGCGGTGGCCGACCCGCAGACGGGCGACTACTCGCGGATCAACATCTACGCGGAGCACGCCGCGATTCAGGGGTTGCGCATCGACCAACTGTGGATCCGCCTGCTCGGTGCGAGCTTCGACGCGGCCCAGCTTCGCCAGGGCACGCTCAAGGTCCTCAACGTTCGCGACAGCGCGGTCTACGGCCGAGTGGCCACGGCGAGCGTCGAAGACTTCCTGAACCACGAGAGCACGGTCAAGGGCGCCAAGCTAAGCGCCGACGGGGATGCGACGGCCGTGGAAGGGACCGTCGTTTACAACGGCCTCCCCACGCACGTGCAGATGCACGGCGTGTTCCAGGTGTACGGCCAGCCCGAGATCTTCTTCCACATCCAGACGCTGGTCGTTGACTCGGTCCCCATGCCCCAGCCGCTCGCCGATCAGTTCGAGCGTCAGATCAACCCCGTGGTGGACTTTCGCGGGTGGCCGGTGGCGTTTCCCCTCCGCGCCTTCCACCAAACAGGCACCGCGTTCGTCCTGAGCAGCCAGGCCGATCTCTCGCAGCCGTGTGATGCCTGCGGCGGAGCCCCCGTGCAGTTGAAGCCCTGACGCACTGCGCTCGTCAGGACCGCGTGTTTCTGTAGGACCCGAACCCGCGTCCGCTCCTCGGGAGCCTGGGCCCGGTCGCACGATCAAGGCGTGTGAGGGCGAGGTATCGTGCCACCTAACGGTCTACGGCGAGAGGGTTTGTGGGTATATTCTAGGCGTTCACGCCCTTCACGAACTCCCGTACCGATCTTCAGGTCACGGCGGAGGCAGGGGCATGGCCGGGCGTCTGCTTGCCACACGACTGCTACGGGGCCGCGAGATCGCCGCGCTCGTGATCGTGTTCGTGGTTTACGTCGTCGCCGCCAAGCTCGCGCTGAGGCTCGCGATCGTCAACCCGAGCGCGACACCGGTGTGGCCGCCGACGGGGATCGCGATCGCATCGCTCCTCCTGCTCGGCGTGCGCGTCTGGCCCGCCATCTTCGCGGGGGCGTTTCTGGTCAATGTGACGACCGCCGGGACCGCGTGGACGTCGCTCGGCATCGCCGCCGGCAATGCCTTGGAGGCCGTCCTGGCGGCACGGTTCGTCACGACTTACGCCGGCGGGGTCAACGTCTTCGAGCGCCCTCGGAACATTTTCGCGTTTGCGGTGCTGGCGGCCGCCGTGAGCCCCGCGGTCAGCGCGTCCGTCGGGTCGACCAGCCTGGCGCTTGGCGGGTTCGCGGCGTGGGCCGACTATCCACGCGTGTGGTTCACGTGGTATCTCGGCGACGCGACCGGTGCGCTGATCGTGGCTC
>DASQGM010000400.1:0-6542 GCA_035632615.1 bacterium
CCCGAAGGCACCGGGGTAACCCTGCGGTCTGAGGGGCGCGCGGGGTGGGCGCTGCCGCGTCGGACGCTCGATCAGATTCTCCTCGCCCATGCGGCGAACGCCGGGGTGCGCGTGCACCAAGACGCGAGCGCGGTGGCCGTCGAGCGAGACGGCGGGAGGACACGGGTGACGGTCGCGCATCGCGGCACCGGCGCCACCGAAACGCACGCGGCCGCGCTGGTCATGGGCGCGGACGGACTTCGCTCCACGGTCGCGCGCGCGGCGGGTCTCGGCGGCCCGCCCCACCGCGGGCGGTACACGGTCGGCACCTACCTGGAGGGCCTGCTGCCGCTGGAGGACGCCGGCGGCGAGGACGTCGGCGAGATTCACCTGCGGCACGACCGGTACTGTGGGGTCGCCTACCTGCCCGGCGGCGTTGCCAACGTCACGCTTGCGCTGCGGCGCGATGAGCTGCGCGCGTGGCGCGGCGCGGTCGAGGCGGGGTACTGGGCGTCGCTTCGGGGTTTCCCGGCGCTCTCGCGCCGTCTCGCGCGGGCGCGGCGGGTCGACGCCGTGGCCGCGACGGGCCCGCTCGCCTACTGGCGCCGCCGCTGCGTGGCGGACGGGATCATGCTCGTCGGCGACGCGGCAGCGTACATCGATCCGCTCACCGGCCAGGGCGTGTATCTGGCCCTCCGGGGCGCGGAGATGGCCGCAGCCGCCGCGCTGCGCGCGCTGGACCGGACCGGACCGCGACGCGAGATCCTGGGAGCATACGAGCGGGAACGGCGGCGGGAGCTCTGGGGGGTGTTCGTGATCTCCCGAATCTTGCAGGCGCTCGCGTTCCGCCCCGGGGTTGCCGCCCGCACAGTCCGGCGCCTGGCCGCGCGGCCGGAGCTCGGGGCCGCCCTCATCGCCGCAATCGGCAACTTCGCCGCGCCGGGATCCGTACTCCGCGCCGGCTTCCTCGCGCGCGCGCTCGGGATGTTCTGATGGCGGCGCAGGCACACGCCCGGCGGCGGCCGGCGGCGATGCACACGGAGACCGCGATCCGCATCCGCGGCGGCGTGGACGTGATCTTCGACTATGCGGCCCGCGTGGAACGCTGGCCCGAGTGGCTCCCGCACTACCGCAGCGTCCGCGTCCTCGACACAGACGGGCCCGAGCGCACCGTCGAAATGAAGGCGCGACGCGGCCGGCTGCCGGTGTGGTGGTGGGCGCGCCAGGTGCGGATGCCGGCGGAACGCCGGATCCGTTACACGCACCTGCGGGGCATCACCCGCGGTATGGAGGTGGAGTGGCGCCTGGAGCCGGCCGCGGCGGGCGACGTGCGCGTCACGATCGTACACGAGCTCACCCTGCGGTGGCCGCTCATCGGGGACGCCGTGGCGCGGTGGATCATCGGCCCGTTGTTCGTCGAGCCCATCGCCGGGCGAACGCTGGCACGGATCAAGGCACTCGTAGAAGGAGGTGACGCATGAGACGCCAGGTAGTGGTCACGGGGGTCGGCGCGGTCACACCGATCGGGCTGGGCGCCGGCGGTCTCTACGAGGGGCTGCGCCGGGAACGGTCGGCGATCGACCGACTCACCCGGTTCGACGCAGCGCCGTTCAACTGCCGGATCGCCGGTGAGGTGCGGGATTTTGATCCGGCTGCGTACATGGACGCCAGACGGCTGCGCCGGCTGGATCGCTACGCGCAGTTCGCGGTCGCGTGCGCGCGGATGGCGTTCGACGACGCGGCGCTCGACCTCACCGACGAGAACCGGGACGCGATCGGGTGCTTCGTCGGGTCCGCGCTCGGCGGAGGCGCGTTCGCGGAGGAGCAGCACGCGACGTTCCTCTCGCAGGGGATCCGCCGCATCAAACCGACCCTCGCGCTCGCGGTGTTCTGCGGCGCCGCGTCGTGCAACATCGCGATCGAGCACGACCTGCGGGGGCCGAGCAGCGCCAACTCGGACAGCTGCGCGAGCGGAGCGATCGCGATCGGCAACGCGTTCCGGGCGGTGCGCGACGGGTACGCCGAGGTGATGGTCGCCGGAGGTGTCGAGGTGCCGCTGGCGCCTCTCGTCTTCGGGGCGTTTGACCTCATCCGCGCGATGTCTACACGCAACGCCGAGCCGGCGCAGGCGTGCCGGCCGTTCGATCGCGGCCGGGACGGCTTCGTGATGGCCGAGGGCGCGGCGCTGCTGGTCCTGGAAGAACGCGAGCACGCGCGCCGGCGCGGCGCGCGGATCTACGGAACCGTCGGCGGATACGGGAACTCGAACGACGCGCACCACATGACCGCCCCACTCCCGTCGGGCGCCCAGGCGGCCCGGGCGATGCGCGACGCACTGGCGGAAGCGGAGCTCACACCCGACCAGGTCGACTACGTCAACGCCCACGCGAGCAGTACGCCGCTCAACGACAGTGCCGAAACGCTGGCGATCAAGCAGGTGTTCGGCGACCGCGCTCACCACATCCCGGTCAGCGGCACGAAGCCGATGCACGGCCACGCCCTCGGCGCCACCGGCGCGATCGAGGCCGCGATCTGCATGCTCGCGCTGCGGCACGGGTACATCCCGCCGACATTGAACCTGGAACACGCCGATCCGGCGTGCGACCTGGACTACGTGGCTGGGAAGGGCCGCGAGGCCGCGCCGCGTTACGTGCTCAGTAATTCCTTCGGGTTCGGCGGGATCAACGCCAGCCTGGTGTTCGGGCGGGCGAGCTGAAGCCGCGCCCGGGCGGCGCGCAGCCGACCGGTTACCGCGGGCGCTCGCCCACGACCCGCCGGAGCTTTCCGCCCTCGCTGCGCGGCAGGGCGCCCGGGGGCGCCAGGGTCACCTCGATGCCGATGCCGACGACCCCGCGAAGCTGCGTGGCGATGCGGTCGCGAAGCACCGCCGCCGCAGGGGCACCCGGTCCCAGCGGACCCGACGCGCCGGGCCACGCCGGCGAGACCTCGATCCGGGCCTCCAGCGCGTCGAGGGTGCGCGGCCGCGTCACGACCAGCTGGTAATGCGGCGACAGCTCGTCGAACTGCACGAGCACCGCCTCCACCTGCGACGGGAACACGTTGACGCCGCGGATGATCAGCATGTCGTCGGTGCGGCCGATCACGAGCGACATCCGCACGTGGGTCCGGCCACAAACGCACGGTGCGGGGTCGAGCGACGCGATGTCCCCCGTCCGGTACCGGATCATGGGCAGCGCTTCTTTGGTCAGCGTCGTGAACACCAACTCACCGGGCTCGCCGGCGGGCACCGGCTCCCCGGAGCCGGGGTCGACTGCCTCGACGAGAAAATGATCTTCGAACACGTGCGACCCCTGCTGTGCCTCGGCGCACTCGTTGCTCACGCCCGGACCGATCACCTCGCTCAACCCGTAGATGTTCACCGCTTTGAGCGGCAACCGCCGCTCGATCTGACGGCGCATCTCGTCGGTCCAGGGCTCCGCCCCGAGCACGGCGATCCGCAGCGACAGCGAGGCGGGATCGAGATCGCGCGCGACCGCCGCCTCAGCGAGGGTCAGCATGTACGACGGCGTGCACGCGATCACCCGCGGCTTGAAGTCTTGAATCAAGAGGAGCTGGCGTTCGGTGTTGCCGCCGGACACCGGCACGACGGTGAGTCCCATCAGCTCGGCGCCGTAGTGCATGCCCAAGCCGCCGGTGAACAGTCCGTACCCATAGGCGTTGTGAAAGACATCGCCGGGTCGGGCGCCGCTCGCCGCGAGCGAACGGGCGCAGACCTCCGCCCACACGCCGAGGTCGGCGCGCGTGTACCCCACAACCGTCGGCTTGCCGGTGGTCCCCGACGACGCGTGCACGCGGACGACCTGATCCATCGGCACGGCGAACAGCCCGAACGGGTAAGAATCGCGGAGGTCGGCCTTGCGCGTCATCGGCAGGCGGCGGACGTCGTCGAGGCTGCGGATCTGCTCGGGTCGCACCCCGGCCCGGTCGAACGCCGCGCGATAGAACGGCACGCGCTCGTACACGCGCCGGGCCACGTCCCGGAGCCGGCCAAGCTGGAGCGCAGCCAGATCCGCACGAGGCATCGTCTCGGCGGACACATTCCAGATCATCGGGCGATCGTCACCACCGCGGCGTCGCGGCACATGTGGCCGTTCCCCTCTCCCGGCGCCCGCCGGGGCGATGTAAGCCTACCAGGGGTCGGAGTACCGCTCTTCCTTCCACGGATCGCCGTGCATGTGGTAGCCGTTTCGCTCCCAGAATCCCGGCTGGTTCTGGCGCGTCAGCTCGATCCCGCGAACCCACTTCGCGCTCTTCCAGAAGTACAACCTCGGCACCGCGAGGCGACAGGGACCGCCGTGCTCCGCCGTGAGCGGACGGCCGTCGTGCGTGAACGCGAACAGCGTATCGTCGTCGAGCAAGGCCTCGAGCGGGAGGTTGGTGGTGTAACCGCCGTACGCGTGCACGGCGACGAACGCGGCGCCGGCTCTCGGTGTGACGTGCCGCAGCACCTCCCGGCACGCCACGCCTTCGAAGGTGTTATCGAACCGCGACCAGGCGGTGACGCAGTGGATGTCGCAACGCACCGTGGCCCGCGGCAGCAGCGAAAACTCGTCCCACGTCCAGCGGGCAGGCGTCTCGACCTCGCCGGTCACCTCAAAGGTCCACGTCGCGAGGTCGACCCGGGGAATGCCGCCGTAGTGGAGCACCGGCCACTTCTCGGTCTTGGTCTGGCCGGGCGGAAGTTTCAGACGCGCGGTGTCCGCCATCCTGATCCCCCTCAGCGTGGCGCGGAGGTGCTACGGATGCACGGGCGCCTGCGCGAGCGGCGTCGGCATCGGCGGCTGACGGTCGCCCAGGCCTCGCAGCGAATGACCGGTCGCCACGAGCGTTTCGGGAAGCAGGTACGCCCCCTGCGCGTGCAGCGCCGCCTGCAGACTGTGCACGAGTTCCGGTGCGAGCGCCATCTGCCGGAACGAGGTGCGGTTGTCAATGGAGATCACCGCAGCCACACCGGCGGCCTGGCCCTCCTCCATCGTCGTCGGCACGACGCGTGCCGAGCCGGCGGCCTCATAGGTCGCGGAGATCGACCGGCTGGCCACCAGGAGGTTGCCCAGCCCGTACGGCACGAGGCACCGGAGCGGGATCGTGTACACGTACCGCCTGGCCGCGAACGGGTTGAACTCGCCGGGCCGGTACGGATGCAGGTCGATCGGGTAGCTCGCGACGCCGACCGCGTCCCAGAACACCCGGCTCGCCACGATGTCCTGCGCGGTCAGCGTGTACAGGCCGCGGATGTGCCGCGTCTCCCGGACGTAGAGGTAGTCGGCGGAGCGTGTCAGGAAGGCGTGGTCGAATCCGGGCGCCATCTCGCGAAGGTACTCGACCAGCGCCGGAAGCTCCAGGCGCCCGCGCCGCATACCGTCCGCCACCGACACGGGGTCGGTGCCGTCCACGCCGAAGATCAACAACCCGTTGATGAGCACGGAGCGGTCGCTCTGCACCCCGATGTTGAGATCGTAGATGGCCACACCGGGCTGCGCCGGGTGGTACTGCCGCATGATCGTGTCGTAGCCCCAGACGTTCCCGCGGAAGATACCGCCGCTGCGAAGCATCGCACGACTCCGCCCGGTCACGTACGCGATCACCTGCCGCCAGTTCACACCGCCGAGCTCGAACACCAGGGTGGAGGACATCATCGCCCGGTCGATGCCCGAACTCTCGCGCCCGAGCGCGTAGGGCACGCCTGCCATCGCGGCGACATCCGCGTCGTCCGTCGCGTCGATGATCCGCTTTGCGCAGACCGTCTCCTCCTGGTGGGTCAGGAGGTTCTGGACGATGATCCCCCTGATCCACGGCCCGTCGACGATCGCCGCGACCGGCCGCGTGAGCATCCGGACCGTGATCAAGGGCTCCTTGCGCACCTCGTCGAGGAACACGCGCTTGGCCAGGTCGACGTCGAACGTCATCCCAAGGCGCTGGTAGATGTCCAAGAAGACGCCCTGGGCCAGCTGCTGCCCGTCGCGTCCGTAGTCCATGTCGAGCATGTTCAGCATGGGGCCGGTCAGGTCGCCCCCCAGGTACGGACGCGCCTCGGTCATGAACACCGGTTCGCCCATGCGGGCCGCCGCGACGGCCGCGGCGACGCCAGCCGGCGTCCCGCCTGCGACGTACACCGGAACCGTGACGGAGCACTGATAGGGGAACGAGGGCGGTGGAACGCTGGCCGCTCTCCACCCGCCTGGAATCACGAAGCATACCACACCCAGCAACACAGCCGCGATCGCACGGAGGCGAAGGGACGCTGCAGCTACCCGACCGACTCTAAGCACTCTGCGCGACATTATACCAGAAACACGATCGCGAGAGGTCCTTTGTTCCAATAATATTGCCCCCTCCGGCCCCCTCGATCGACCCGTGTTTGTCGCGCATTCGGACAGGGCAGACGATCCGCGGACCGGGGCACGCGTCCGCCGCGCGGGTGGACCCTGGGGGCGCGCCAGCTACGTTCCGGGGGACTGGGCGGGCTGGGGCGCCGCCGGCCGGACGAAGATCCGGCACAGGATGAGGCTGAACTCGTACAGCAGCGCCATGGGGATGAACAC
>DASQGM010000401.1:0-24200 GCA_035632615.1 bacterium
CGATCGCGCCCATCATCGACCCAACCAGCACCGACGCCGTGACCAGCCAGCGGCTCGCGCCCGCCGACCGGTCGCGGCCTCCGATGGCGGAGACGAGCGACGCGCTCACGGGTCCGGCGATGACGTCTGATCGACGTGGCGCGTGTCGATCGTCACCTCTGCCGACAGGCCGATGGGAAGCTGCCGCCCGGCCGGAAACTCCCCGGGGTCCAGCGCGATCCACACGGGAACGAGCTGGACCACCTTAACGAAGTTGCCGGTCGCGTTGTCCGGCGGAAGGAGCGCCGTGGTCGATCCGGTGGCCGCGTTGATGCTGATCACGTGCCCGTGAAACACCTTGCCCCGGTACGTGTCCACCGTGACCCTGACAGGGTTGCCCGGGCGCACGTTGCCGAGCTGGGTCTCCTTGACGTTCGCAATCACCCACAGATGGTGGTCGACGGCCACGGCCATCAGCGGCTGGTTCGTCTGCACGACCGAACCGATCTGCACGGTGCGGTTCGTCACCCAGCCGTCGACCGGAGCCCGGATCAGCGTCCGGTCGAGGTTGACCTGCGCCGTCCTCACCTGTTCTGACGCCTGCGCGGCCTGCGCCCGCGCGACGGCGAGCTGCTCCGCCCGCTGGCGGACGAGCGCGTCGCCCGCCTGGGCCTGCTGGACGTTCGCTTGGGCCTGGGTGATCTGCCCCCGGTTGATCGCGATCGTGTTTTGCGTGACCGTGACCTGCTGGCGGTTCGCGTGGGCCGATGCCAGGCTTGCCCGTGCCTGCCGGAGGCTGTCCTCCGCGGCCCGCATCTGCGCCAGCGCGGTCTCGTACGCGGCGGTGTCACTGTCCACCTGTTGCTGCGCGATCGCGCCCTGCGTCAAGAGCTGGCGATCGCGGTTGAGCGTCTTGTTGGCCGTGTCGTAGTTGGCTTTGGACGACTGCACGTTGGCCTGGGCGGTCGTGACGCCCGCCTGCGCCTGCTCGATCTGCGCGGCGGTCGTCTGATCGACCATCTGCAGCTGCGCCATCGACTGCGGCAGGCTCGGCACGGTGGCGGCGAGGGCGCCGCGCGCCGCGGACACGCCCGTGGTGAACTGTTGTTCCTGGGCCGCCAGCGCGGCCTGTGCGGCGTTGACCTGGGCTTCGTCCGCGGCACGGTTCGCACGCGCCTGATTGAGCGCCAACCGGTAGTCCATGGGGTCGAGCTCCACCAGCACCGTACCGGTCTTCACGTACTGGTTGTCCGAGACGTCAATCTTGACCACGGTGCCCGTGATCTGCGAGCTGACTGGAGCGACGTCCCCTGAAGTCTGGGCGTTGTCCGTCTTGACGAGGCCGATGTTCGTCCGCCAGTAGACGACCGCCGCCACGAGGAGCAGCAGGACCACCCCGGCGGCGACCGGCAGCGCCAGGGCGCGCGCTCTGCTCGGGCCCGGGTCCGCCGCGGGCGGGGGCGTCTTCTGCCCGTTGCCGTCGCGGGTCTGGGATCCGGCCTGCGTCCTCAGCGCGTCGCCGGACGAGGTCAAACGAACCCCCGCGTCGGTGGCCTCGCCCGGCTCCGCGCCGGTTCGGGTAGGTGCGTCGCTCATGGTTTCTCCCTCACCTGACCGTGTGCTTGTCCGTTGTCGTTCGGCTGCTGCTCCGCCAGCTCGCGCAGCAACTGTTCATGCCGCGCGCTCAGCCTGGCGAGGCTCTGCTCCACTTCCTCTTGGAGCTTGGTGAGCCGAGCCATGCGTTCATTGATGATGCGCACCCGGGTCTGGGCCAGACTGGTCGCCTGCTCGATGAGCCCGAGGCGCGTCGCGGGATCCGTCGCCTGCTGGTAGGCTTGGCGTATCTCGGCACGGGCCGCGTCCGCCTGCAGCGTTTCCTTGATCTCGGCCAACGAGAATCCGAGCAGCGTCTGCAGTTCCTTGATCCGGAGCAGCTGCGCGATCTCCGCGTCGGTGAACAGCCGGAACCCGCCGGCCGTTCGCCCGGATGGAGATAGGAGACCCATCTCCTCGTAGTAGCGGATTGCGCGGGGCGTGAGGCCGGTGCGCCGGACGATTTCCTCCATCCGGTAGCTTGCCGGGGTGTTTACAACAGCCTCGCGTGACTCAGGTCCGCCGGTGCCCGGCGGGCTGGGCGCTTCCTCTGTGCTATTCATTTTGAGGAGTCCCTCTCTATATGTGTACGAGCCTTCCTTAACGTGGGACAAACAATCGCATCATAACACACTTTTCCGTGAGCGTCATATTGCGGCGAGATCTCCCAGCGATCGCGGGACACAATTCCCGATCCGCTTCAACAACATCTCTTACGTAAACGATAGTTACCGCCCCCGCCATTCCACGGCTATTCCGGAACGGTAGTCGCCCGCCTATTGCATCAAACATTCCATTCTTCGCTCTCCTTCTTCTAGTCAGTTTATCGCACTCATAACGATATTTCTTCAGGATTTCCTGGATTAATCCAGAAAGCCTCACCGGCCGTCCGGCTAAACCAAATTGGGAGGTTGAACATGGCAAAAGCGTGGTCGATGCTCGGTATCTTGACCGTCATGATGCTCGGTCTGTCGGGTGGCCTACCCGCGACAGCGATGGCCTCCGTTCACCCACAGCAGAACGTTCCTGGGCATGCAGTCGGCACGCTACCGTTGGTGCCGTTCGACGGGCAGGATGGCTCGGGGCAGGCGGTGGGCACGCTACCGTTGGTGCCGTTCGATGGCCAGGACGGGTCGGGGCAGGCGGTAGGCACGCTGCCGTTGGTGCCGTTCGACGGACAGGACGGATCGGGCCAGTAGCTTCGATCAGCGCACTGGGGAGACACTGATTCGCAGCACGGCATCGCGAGTGGCACTGTCCGGACGGCCACTCCTCTTGTCCCTCGCTGAATCTCGCCTCGCTCTGGTCCCCAAAGTGTTCAAATGCGCCACAGGGTCGGGAGGAAGAACCGGGATCCGGAGGAATCCATGTGTTCAGCCGACATAAACTAGGTGCCATGATGCGAAAAACCGACACGTCCGGTAGTCGTCGCGTTTACTCGTGCTGACGGAGCGACCTTCGATGCGACAGACAACTTTGGGTCAACGACTCAAGAGCGCGCGCGAGGCGCTTGGCCTGACGCAAGAGGCCCTGGGGAAGCCTGATCTCACGAAGGGCTTCATCAGCCTCCTTGAGCACGACCGGGCGCGGCCGTCGGTGCTAACGCTGGAGCGACTTGCGCAGCGTCTTGGGAAGTCGGTCAGTTACTTCCTCGAGGGAGGCGAGACGTCGGTCGCAGATAAGACGCTGGGGGTGTTTGGGGCCCGGGGTCGAGCCGAGATGGCGAGACGGCGGTATGAAGCGGCGTTGTCCACCTTCACGGAGATGCGCCGGATCGCGGGCAGCCAGCGGAACGCAGACAAGGAAATGCGTGCGGTCTTGGGCGCCGGCGAGGCGTTGCTCGGGCTGCGGCGTCTCGAGGAGGCGCGCACCATGTTGGGGGAGGCGCTGGCGCGGGGCCGGGAAGCCAAGGACGCGCTGACCGAGTGCCGCGCGCTCCACGGGCTAGCGACGGTCGACCATCGCAACGGCCGGTTCCCGCGCGCCGTCGAGCAATACAAAAACGCGCTCGCGGTCGTCCCCACGCTCGCGGGCGCCGAGCCGAACCTGCACGGCGAGATCCTGCTTTTCATGGGCACGGTCCTCGGGCGCATGGGCCGAATGGAAGAGGCGCTCGGTGCGTATACGCAGGCACACCAGGTGTTCGACGATGCATCGCGCCCCGAGCGGGTCGGTGAGGCGTTGCTGGGGCTCGGCAATATCCTGTCGAACACGGGGGCGCACGACGAGGCGCTGGTGCAGTACGCGCGCGCGCGTGCGCTCTTCGAGCAATACGAAGATCTGCAGATGCTCTCGTACGTCCGCAACAACCTCGGAATGCTCCTCGTGCAGATCGGCCGGGTGCGCGAGGCGCTCGAGCACTTTGCGGTCAGCCTGGCGATCAAGCAGCGGCTCGGCGACGCGGTCGGGGAATCGCACACGCTCACCGAGCTGGCGCGCTGCTACTTCATCTGCCATCGGCCGGACCGCGCGAAGGAGTACGCCGAGCAGGCACTCGCCAAGAGCCGCATGGCTCCTGCGGCGGATGAGGAGGCGCGGGCCGAGATTGTCCTCGGCGCGATCGCGCTCGAGGCCGGGGATCCGGACGTCGCGTACCGGCATCTGCACAGTGCGGTGACGCACTGTGAACGGTCGGCGATGATGCCGGAACTGGTCATGGCCTTCCGTCAGCTCGCGCGGCTCGCAACGCGCCAGGGTCGGTATCAGGACGCGGTAGGCTACCAGGAGAAGGCGTTCCAGGCGCTCCGGGGTGTCGGTCCGTACGATGTAGTGGCCGCGGTCCATCTCGCCGATCTCATGACCCGTGAGGCCGGCGCGCCCGACACGCAGCCCTCCCGCTGATCAACCCACTCGAACACGGGTTCGCATCACCGCGCGTCACCGGTTGCACGGCGCGGCCGCCGGGTATAGAATCGTCGGTACCCGTACCCGGGGCGTCACCGAGCTCACCGCTTGGGGGGATCGAGCGTGCGACCGACTTGGAGAGGCTACATCAGCTTCGGCCTGGTGACGATTCCGGTCAAGCTCTACACTGCCACGGAGCAGAAGGACGTCCGCTTTCGTCTTCTACACACGGAGTGCCACACGCCGATCAAGAACCAGCGATTTTGCCCCCACTGCGACCGCACCATCGAGTGGTCCGACGTCGTCCGCGGTTACGAGGTCAGCAAGAACCACTTCGTGGTCGTGACGGACGAGGAGATCGAGAAGATCCCGATGGACACGACGGGGAACGTCAACATCGCCGGGTTTGTCGAGCTGCAGGAGATCGATCCGATCTACTATGAACGTTCGTACTACGTGGTGCCAGACGAAGGCGGGGCCAAGGCGTTTCTGCTGCTCGGAGAGGCGCTGCGCGAGGTGAACCGCGTGGCCGTCGGCAAGGTCGTGATCCGGGAGAAGGAACAGTTGGTGTCGCTGCGCCCCTACGATGGCGCGCTTGTGATGAGCACGCTGTACTACGCTGACGAGGTCCGCGCCCTGTCGGGGCTGGACGAACTGCCGGTCGAGGCGAAGGTGCACCCCAACGAACGGAAGATGGCGGTGCAGCTCGTCGAGAACCTCGCGATGGAGTTTCAGGTCGAAGAGTTCCGTGACGAGTACCGGGACGGCCTGCTCGCGATGATCGAGGCGAAAGGCAAGGGTGAAGAGGTCGCCTCCCCCAGGGAAGCCGCGGCCCCCGGCAAGGTCGTGGACCTGATGGAAGCGCTCAAGCGGAGCGTCGAGATGGCGCAGGATCGCCGCCGGCCGTCCGGAGCGACCAAGGCGGGGCGCCCCGCCGCGCCGCAGCGGCGCGCCGCCGGCGGTATGCACGAGCGACCGCGCTGACGAAGAAAGAGGACCGGCGGCCCCGCGAGGCCGCCGGTCCTCTTAACGTTGACGTTGCTGTGCGGCGCTACTTCCAGGTGGCGTAGATCGCCGCCCACTTCTCGTTCGGGGTCACCGCCACGCCCTCGAGGTGGCTGCTCGTCACCATGTAGAAGTCCTGGCTCCATAGGAAGATCCACGGGGCGTCCTTCCAGATCATCTCCTGCGCGTCCTTGTAGATCGCCTGGCGCTTCGCCGGGTCCGGCACGGTTTGTCCGTCCTGGAGCAGCTTGTCCACCTGCGCGTCCTTGTAGAACATCGGCGCCAGCCCGGCGGGCGGCCACTGTGCGGAGTAGAACTGCCCGAACAACGCGCCGTCGGCGTCGAGGTACTGTGTCGCCCAGCCCAGGACGAACATCTGCAGCGGGGTCTGGGCGAGCGGCGTCGTCATCCAGTGCACGTAGGTCGGCCAGTCGGACGTGCTGATGTTGGCGTGGATGCCCACGTTCGACAGCTGCGCGGCGACGGCCTGGGCGAACTGGTAGTCCTGGATGTACCGCCCGGTCGGCGTGCGGAAGTCCACGGCGAACCCCTGCGGGAAGCCCGCCTCCGAGAGCAGCTTCTTCGCCTGCACTGGGTTGAACGGCCAGCCGCCCGGCTGAAGGCGCGTGTAGCCGAAGAGCGCCGGCGTCGTCGGGGACTCCAGCACGTGGGCGAGCCCGAACAAGACGCTGTGGATGATCGCGTCCTTGTTGATCGCGAAGTTCATCGCCTGCCGGACCCGGGGGTCCTTGAACGCGCCCCACTGGTTGTTGAGCCCGATGAACACAGCGCGGTCGCTCGGGCCGGACACGACCGTTAGCGACGTGTCCTTGCGGAGCGCCGGGATGTCGGGCGCCGGCGGTTCAAACGCCATCTGCACGTCTCCCGCGCGCAGCATCGTCTCGCGCGTCCCCGCGTTCGGCACGACCCGGAAGATCACGGTGTCGAAATACGGCTTCTTCCCCCAGTAGTTGGGATTCTTGACGAGCGTGATGTGATCACCGTGGACCCACTCCTTGAACATGTACGGTCCGGAGCCGGCCTCGGCCGGGCCGAGCGGGATCTTGTCGTTGCCGAGCTTCTTCACCGCGGTCGGCGACAACATCTCCCCGGGCCCGGCGGCGAGCCGTCCCAACAGCGTGGGGCTCGTCTTCTTGAGGTGCAGCACCACCGTGTACGGGTCGGGCGTGTCGATGCGGGTAGCGTCGATGTCGGTGAAGTAGTACCGGTTGGGGTTGCGCACCGCCGGATCGAGGACCCGCTGGATGTTGAACTTCACCGCCTCGGCGTTGAAGTCGGTCCCGTCCTGGAACTTCACCCCCTGACGCAGCTTGAACGTGTACGTCAGCCCGTCCGGACTCACCGTCCAGGAGGTGGCGAGCTGCGGCGCTAGCTTCGTGTACTGCGCCTGACCGGGCTGGGCGCCGGAGCGCTCGTCAGCCGGCCAGAGCAGCGAGTCGAACATGTAGTCCACGATGTTCGAGATCGTGGTCGTGGTCTGGCCCGCAGGGTCGAGCGTGTCGGCGTCGATGCCGACGGCGATCGTGAGCGTGGTCGGTGCCGCGGCGTGGCCGCCGCGAGGCACGGTGAAGAGCGTCAGGGCGACGACGCAGGCGACCAGCAACGCAACGGTGGGGCGTAGGGCCCATCGGTTCATGCGGCTTCCCCCTCCTAACGACTGTTGCTCCGCGGCCGGGTGCCTCTGGTGCCTCTCCGCACCCCGCTGCGCGAGGATTCTTAGGTACGCTCTGATCGGGAGGAAATCCTCCGGTCCCGGGCACCCTGGCGACCGGAGTCGCCCGGCCGTCTGTGAGGTCCTACGCACCCCCGCCGCTGGTGGTTCCCTGCCGGCCATGCGTCGCGAGGCGATCGCTCCACGGCAAATCGCTGGCCGCGACGCCACATCGATCCGGACTAGGCAGCGCGGGACTGCCGAAGTAGAATAGGGGCGGTCCGGCGCGGAGGGGTGCGAGAGCCTGGCTGAATCGGGCGGTCTCGAAAACCGCTATACCCGCAAGGGTATCGGGAGTTCAAATCTCCCCCCCTCCGCCAGCAAAGGCTTATTTTGCAAGGCGTTGCGGGCGATGCCCTTGAACGTGCGACACGATTGCCGGGACGAAATTCAACCGCTAGGCATTCATGGCACAATCACGGGAACGCCCCCTTCGCAAATGCCGAACAAAACGGCTTACACTTGCTGCAGCCTGTTGAGGCTATCCTATCGGAGCACACGGTTTCGCTTCCTGGGCTTGTGCTGGCGTCGGAGCAGGGACGTGAACGGGCGAGAAGCGAAGTCTTGCGCCTGTTGAGGGGGCATGGGCTAGACGTGGATTCGAGCGAGTAGGAGGCCGTTGAATCCTATGCCGTCAGGCGACCTCGCTACTTAGTTTGCATTGAGATAGCGGGCATTCCCTTATGTGTTGTCCAGGCTCCGAACCTGCGCGAAGCGATAAGCGCCACCTTGGAGGGGTGAGTTCGTGTTCTCCACAATACTTTGCGCCACAGACGGGTCCGATCACGCCGGAAAGGCCGTCGCGGTCGCCGCCGATCTCGGCCGGCGGTACAACGCTCGCGTCATCATTCTGACGGCGTATGACCCGATCCCGAAGGAGCTCGGCACACCGTACCTTGAGGAATTGATAAGCCGGCGTTTGCAAGCTGCTGAGGAGTTGGTGAATGCAGCGACGGCGGTGATGAAGGTTCAGGGGATCACCCCCATCGTCGAGATGCTAGAAGGACCGGCTGCCCGGGCCATCCTCGATGTCGCCCGCACGCGGCGCTGCGATCTCATCGTGATGGGGTCACGCGGCCTTAGCGCGTTTGGTTCGATGCTGCTCGGATCGGTCACTACGCGGGTCGTTCATGAAGCACCCTGCCCGGTGCTGCTCATACGGTAGGGTACGGGATACGAAGACACTTGATGCCTTCATCGCTGGGTACGTATTACTTGCGCGACTGGTGCATCAGAGCGCCTTCTCGCCGTGCCACCTAAAGGCGCGTCGAAGTCCGAGTTGCTCTGCTTCCGCCAGGGTCCATGCGTAACGCTCAAACTGATTGGCTACAGCTAGAAAAATTGTCCAACGCGGCTAGTGAGGAGTCTCAACGGAATGGAGCGATTTTTGCTCTGAAGCGCAAGGATGACTTCTTTACTGACCGGAATCGGATTCTCGTGGAACTCATCGCAGAAGACTGGTTAGTCTACGAGAATCGGAGAGTAGATGGAACGTCTCTGCCCCGTCCGTAGTTCAGGATAGATGAGGAGAGGATGGCGGCTTCGAGTCTTCCCCAAGACCTGAAAAATCAGCTCACTGCCAAGCGGTTCTACTCGTGTTACGAGGTTGATGATTGGTT
This sequence comes from bacterium, assembly GCA_035632615.1. GTDB lineage: Bacteria > Sysuimicrobiota > Sysuimicrobiia > Sysuimicrobiales > Segetimicrobiaceae > JAJPIA01. Next base: position 8,773 of record DASQGM010000401.1, read on the forward strand.
GCTGGGGCATTTTGAAGACATAGCTACCCTTCAGTCCAAGGGATTGCTTGATGCCGAGTACATCAAGGAAGGCTTCAGCTGGTATATTGGGAAGGCAGGCGCGAATTCCGCGATCATGCGGTACATTGCCGATGGGGACGAAGGCGTCTATGGCGGCTTTCGAAGCCTAGTCGCTCAGGTTCCCGAAAGATAACAAACGAGGAGGGCAGCATGAGCGACGATGACCTCAAGCGACTGATTGAGTTGATCTCGAAGCTGCTCGAAGAGCTGAAGAAACCCGCCCCCTGCTGCGAAGCGATCAAAGTCAAGATGGACGGTGAGAGTAAGGGCGCGGCTGATGAAGCGACGGCGATAGCGTTAGCTACTAAGGATGCAAAGAAGAAAATGATCGCGTTCGGTGATACTTGGTGCGAGGACGGGAAGTGTACGGGAGCAACGTGCAAGCCCAATCTTAGCGAGCTTGAGGTTACGGCCTCGCGGACGTTTGCGCAACACCCCCCCAATGATCCCAGCAAAGTGACCTACGACGGGAAAGTAACCCTGACGGGGAAGGTGTCGTGCTATTGTAAGTGACTAACACGCGCCGAACCCGGATAGTCAAGAGACTTGGGCATTCATGCGGCATTCATAGCCTGCCGTTCTATCCGTTCTAGTCAAGAGACGGATCAAGGATTCACGCCCCTTTCAGCCGCAAAACGACCATATTCTTCATGGTGTCAAGAGGCACTCGGGCATAAACAGCCTTCTCGTCAAGAGACGGCCTATTGACCTGCCCCCATCAGGAGGTCCACCTAGAGTGAGAGTCCCGCCTGAGGTGACCGATGCGACCGAACACCGCGTAGGCATACATCATGCTGAGGTTCATGAGGAGTGGTTCGTCTCGTCTTCGAGCCGCTTCCACTCAAGGTGCTCGTGCCCCCATGCTCGAACGGCCTCGATAATGGGGCGCACGCTCTCTCCGTGACCGGAGATGCGGTACTCAACCCGCGGAGGGACCTCCGCATACACGGTGCGACAGATCAGCCCCTCCTGCTCCAGACCGCGGAGCGTCGCCGCTAGGACCTTTGGGGAGATGTCGGGTATCAACCGGCGCAGCTCGTTGAACCGGCGCACACCGGAATCCAGCCAATACAGGCAAATCAAGCTCCATTTGCCACCGATGGCGTGCAGCGCCGCTGTTAGAGGACACTTCGTTGGCAGACGTAGTTGCGACAAATCAGCGCTTTTTACCGCGGGAAGAGTTTCCATAAGGTAACCCGATTACCCAAAGGTCCATTCTTGATCTTTTGCGCGCGTTGCGCAAGTCTGCTGGAGGAGGTGCTCCAAAATGATCATAGAGATGAGAACGTATAAAATCAAGCCCGGCCGCCGCTCACAGTTCCTTGAGATATTCCGCTCCAAGTCCATTCCGGCGCACACGGAAATCGGGATGAAGATCTTGGGTCCATTTCTTTCCGTCGAAGACCCCGACACCTTCTTCTTTATGCGCGGATTTCCCGACATCCAGTCGCGTGAGCCGATGAAAGCGCAGTTCTACGAAGGGGAACTTTGGAAGGGCGAACTGGAGAACATCCTCATGCCGATGGTGGAGAAGTATGAAGTCGTCGTGGTGGAAGACACTGACGATCTGATTCGTTGGTAACGGGATCACCAAGGATGCGTGACAGGCCGTTTCTCGCTTGCCCGGAAACGGCTAACGCGACCCTCCTGTCTGTCGAGGGCCTCATTCCCGTGTATCGTCAACGCGGAACACGCCCGCAAGGGCATCGGGAGTTCAAATTCCCCCCCTACACCTAACACCCACGTGCTGTCTCGCCCCGTCAAACTCCGCCGGTTGTGTCCGGTCACATTCTTGACACGTCGGTACAGAATAGCGCGTCGTGATTGTTCGAGTCTCGCGGCTGAGGCGCCGCCAACTCGGGCACGAATGATGCAGTTGTCTCGTCGACGCGCGGAGGAAGCTGTTGATGGCGAACGACACCGATACGTTGCACAGCAGCGACGCATCGTACCGAAGTTTCTTCGAAGACGTCCCCGTGGGGCTGTTTCGCACCACGCTTGCCGGCACCATCCTGGACGCGAATCCCGCGTTTTTGCACATGTTGAGCTACCCGGACCGCGAGGCGCTGATCCAGGGGAGCGCGGCGGACCTGTATGTCGATCCCGGCGCATGGACGCATTGGGTGGCGCTGCTCGAATCCACCGGCGCGGTGACGGATTTTGAGAGCCAGCTGAGGCGGCGCGACGGGGACGCGATCTGGGTTCGAGCCAGCGCCCGCGTGGTTCGAGACGCCGCCGGTCGAAGTCTGTACGTCGAGGGCGCCGCCGTCGAGGTCACGCAGCGGAAAGAGATCGAAGGCGTGCTTGAGCGCCGCACGACCGAGGTGGAGGCGTTCCACGACCTGGGACGGTTGCTGCGGGCGGCCCACAGCGCCGACGAGATGTACCCGATCATTGTGCAGCAGACGATGCGGCTTCTCGCGAGCCAGTACGGGGCGCTGCAACTCCTCAACGAGGATCGAGACGCGCTCATCCGCGTCTACACCGCCGGCATTCCGTTTGACCAGCAGCGGTTCGCCATGTCGCAGGAGGACGAGTGGTCGGGGCACGTGATCAAGGTCGGTACCCCCTTCGTGAGCGGGATTCCGACCAGGGAAACGCTTCCCGCTTCGGCGGACGAATCTCGCGTTCAGGAGGTCGGGCCGGTCGCCGTCGTGCCCGTGCGCTCCGAGGACGAAATCATCGGGACGATCGAACTGGGTCGTTCGACCACCCGCGGCAACCACCCGTACACCGACGCCGAGGTGCGGCTCATGGAGAGCGTCGCGGAGATCGCGGGGACGGCGATCCGCCGGGCCGACCTCAACTACCATCTTGAACAGTCGTACCTCGACATGGTGCGCGCGCTGGCCCGCGCGGCCGACGCCAGGGACCGCTACGCGGCGGACCACAGCGAGCGGATCGCGAGCCGGGCGGCCGCGATCGCGCAGGCGCTCGGTTGCGAAGATCAGCAGGTGCGGGACATTCGCTGGGCCGGCCTCCTGCACGACATCGGGAAACTCGGCGTGCCCGACAGCATCCTCCAGAAGCCGGGCCCGCTCACGGAGGCGGAGTGGAGCGTCATCCGGCAGCACCCCTCCATCGGCGAGGACATCCTGCGGCCCGTCGACCGGATGCGGCACGTGGCGACCCTCGTCCGGCACCACCAGGAGCGGTGGGACGGCACGGGCTATCCCGACGGGCTCCGGGGCGAGGACATCCCCCTGGGTGCCCGGATCCTGGCCGTGGCCGACGCGTGCGGCGCCATCACGGACGGCCGGGGCCCCCGCGCGGGTCGAAGCTTGGATGAGGCGGTCGCGGAGATCCGCCGGTGCTCCGGCACGCAGTTCGATCCGAGCGTGGTCGAGGTGTTCTGCCGGTTGGCCGGAGAGGGGCGCATCGACGCTCCCGTGGCCGACGGCCGGGAGGCGAGACCCGGGGGCTCGGTGACGCCGCCGCGGGAGACCGCGATCGCGCGGTCGCTCTCCCAGGCGGAGCGCGTCGGGCGCATCATTCCCGCCATGGCCGACGTCGCGAAGCGGCTGCTGCGCCCGCTCGATCTTGCCGCCGTTCTCGACGAGATCCTGGGGCAGATCGAAGAGATCTTCGGCTATCCGGCGTGCGCCGTGTGGTTTGCCGACGCGCAGGCCCAGGAACTGCACGTGACGGCGCAGCGGGGCTACGATCCGGACGCGGTGAAAGAGTTTCGGCTGAGGATCGGAGACGGGATCGCGGGCTGGGTCGCCAAGCACGAACGCGCCTACTACGCTCCCGACGTGGCCCAGGATCCGTTGTACGTGCCGGGTCCGGTCGCCGCGCGTTCCCTCGTCGTCTACCCGCTCGTGGTCGAAAGTCGAGTGATCGGGGTCTTGACCGTCGCGAGCCCCAACGTCGACGCGTTCCCCAGGGACATTCGCGCGTTCCTCGACGCGTTTGCCGCGCTCGCCGCGCTCGCGATTCTCCGCGCGCAGCGGGACGCCGACCTGCACCGGCTCGCGCTGACCGATGCGCTGACCGGGTTGGGCAACCGCCGCGCGCTGTGGGACGCGCTGGAACGGGAAATCGCGCGGGCGCGGCGAAACCGCCACCCGGTGTCCGTCGCCCTAGTGGAGATCGACGCCTTCAAGCACATCAACGACCGCTTCGGACACCTGCAGGGGGACGTGGCCCTGCGCAAGATGGCCGACGTGCTGCGGACGCGAACGCGAGCGACGGATCTGTCCGCGCGGTTCGGGGGCGACGAGTTCGTGCTGCTCCTGCCCGACGTGCCGAAGCGCACCGCGGCGCAGGTGGCTGAGCGTATCCGATCGTACGTGGCCGAGATCGTGCTCCACGACGAGGCGCGGCTCACCGTGAGCATCGGCGTCGCGACGATGCCGGAGGACGGGGAGACGGCGGAGGCGGTCGTGGAAGGGGCGGACCGCGCCGCGTACGACGCGAAGCACGCCGGGGGAAACCGCGTTCGCTGCGCGTGACCGCCCGGCCGGGAGGAGCGGGCATGTCGGACGCGTCGTTTCACATTCTCGGTATCCCCGGGAGCCTGAGACGTCACTCGTTTAACCGCGGCCTGTTGGTCGCGGCGCAGGAGGCGGCACCGCCCGGCGTCGAGATCGCGATCGCCGATCTCGGCGCGATCCCGCTGTACCACGGCGACATCGAGGCGGAGGGCCTGCCCCCGGCGGTGCGGGACCTGAAGGAGCAGATTCGCGGCGCCGACGCGGTGCTGATCGCGACGCCCGAATACAACTACTCGTTCCCCGGGGTGCTCAAGAACGCGATCGACTGGGTCTCCCGTCCGCCTCAGGAGAACGCGCTCCGCGCGAAGGCGGTCGCCCTCATGGGCGCGGGCGGCCGGTTCGGCACGGCGCGCGCGCAGCTCGCGCTCCGGCAGGTGCTCGTGTACACGGAAACCTACGTGCTGCCGAAGCCCGAGCTCTACGTCCCGCATGCGCACGCCAGCTTCGATGCCGAGGGCCGGCTGACCGATCCGCAGGTGCGCGAGCACCTCGCGCCGCTCGTCGCCGCGCTCGTCCGGTGGACACGCGCCGTGTCGGAGTTTGGCCGCGGGAGATAACACGGCCCGGCACGGTGACAGGATCGCGGAGCGATGATAGCGTTGCCGTCCGCGTCTTGACGATTCGCGCACACACCCGTATACTGCATTCAAACTTCATACCGTGCTGGATGGGTGCTCCCGGTTCGCCGGGAGTAAAAGGGAAGTCCGGTGCGCGATTCAACGGGCACGCGCGAAACGTGCCCGCGGAACGCAACGCCGGCGCGGTCCCGCCACTGTAACGGGGAGTCGCTTCGCCGAGCCACTGGCTTGTCTGGGAAGGCGCGAAGCGGTGAGGATCCGGAGCCAGGAAACCTGCCCACCCAGCTGCGTACGGCGACCTTCGGCCGAAAGGTAAGTACGCCCGCGGCAACCCTGCCGTCTTGGTCCCCGTGTTTCGACGTGGGGATCTTTTTTTGTTGCAGGGCGCTCCGCGAACGGAGGGAGAGGGATGTTCGTTCGTTATGCTCGCGCGCTCGGCTGTTCGCTCGTCGTCGTTGTCGCCATCCCGCTGCTCGTGGCTGTTCGCGGGCCCGCACAGGAAGCCCCGCCCGGGCCACCGACGTTCCAACTGCCGGACATCGAGGTCGCGGGGAAACGGCCGCAGCTGCCGTCCACGACGCCCGCGTCCGTCAGCGTGATCACATCGGACGAGATCGCCGCGATGGGCGCCCTCACCGTCGCGGACGTGCTTCGCGTGCTCCCCGAGGTGTTCGTCAAGAGCTCGGGAGGGCCCGGCGCGCTCACGACGGTGAGCATCCGCGGCCAGGCGTCGACGCGGGTGCTGGTGCTCGTGGACGGTGTCCCGCTCAACCGGCCCGATCAGCAGTCGGTGGATCTCAGCACGCTGCCGATCCAGAACGTGGAGCGCGTCGAAGTCTTGCGGGGTCCGTTCTCGGCCCTCTACGGGAGCTCGGCGCTCGGCGGCGTGGTCAACATCGTGACGAGGACGGCGCCGCAGACGTCGGTGTCGTCACGGGCGGGATCGTTCGGCGAGAACGCCAACGTCGTCTCTGGCGGCGGCACGATCGGCAATCTGACGTATCTCGTGCAGGGCATTCTCACCGGGAGCACGGGGTTTGCCACCGACAACGACTACAGCAACTCGACCGTGATGGCGAAGCTCCACTGGGCCATGGGCGACGACGCCGGATGGACGCTGACCGTCAACCGATTCTGGCACGCGGTCGGCACCCCCGGCGCCTTGCCGGCGAGCACCCAGGACCCGAACGCGCGCACGCTCGAAGGGCGGACGCTGGTCGACCTCGCGTGGCGCAGCGGCAAGGCGGACGGTCCGGGCACCCTCGTTCGAGTCTACGCGCTCGACGACGACATCTCGTTCATTTCTCCGAGCCTCGGCGGCGTCTTCAACCCCTTCGCGTTTCGGTCCGACGACGTGGCCCATCTGTGGGGCGCGCAGGCGCAGGTCGTGCTCGCGCCGCTGTCGGGACATCTCCTCACGCTCGGCGCCGACTACCAGGGGCAGGCCACGACGCACACCGACAACTTCCCGACCGCGTTCGGCAACACCGACAGCGACCTCGGGCTGTACGTGCAGGACGATTGGCAGATCGGCCAGCGCGTCCTGCTGTCGACGGGCGTTCGCGGGGACGTTTTTCAACTCTACGGCACGCAGGTGGATCCGCGGGTCGGGGTCGTCGTGCTGTTGAGCGACCGGCTGGCGCTGCGTGCCGGGGCCGGCCGGACGTTTCGGGCGCCGAGCTTCGACGAGCTCGCGCCCTCCTTCGGCGGCAACCCGAACCTTCAGCCCGAGACGGCGTGGTCGTACGACGCGGGCCTGGAGTACACGCTCGCGCCGGGGCTGACGCTCGCCGTCACCGGGTACTACACGGACGCGACGAACCTGATCACGTCCGCGCCGCCCAATTTCGTGCCGATGAATGTCGGCCACGCGATTGTCTCCGGCGGCTCGATCGAACTGGCCGGCCGAATCAGTGACCAGTGGTTCATCCGGGCCAACTACACCGACCAGGACGCCCGGGACGCGAACACGAACCTGGACGTTGTGTACGCGCCGCGTCAGCTGGCCAACCTCGAGGTGACCTACGCCGCTTCCTCGGCGACGCGCGTGAACGTCATTCTGAGTTACGTCGGGGATCGCTTCAACGACCCGGCGAACCGGCAGTTGGTCCCCGGATACTGGCTGACCTCGCTGACCGTCACGCAGCAGCTCGGAAACGGGTTCGCGTTGCAGGGCGGCGTCGCCAACCTGTTCAACGTTCCGTACCAGACGACGCTCGGCTTCCCGGAACCCGGCACGACCTACTTCATCAGCGCCACCAAGAGCTTCTGACTATGGGCCCCGGCGGGATGGATCTGTGCGCAGCGGCCGCGTGATCCTGGCCGCGCTGACCGTTGCGCTCGCGGCCGGAGCGGGCGCGGCGGTGTGGCGGCACACCGCCGTCCCGATCCAGCGTTCCACGGGCAGCGCGTCGGGCCCCTCGACCTCGAGCGCTGCGCCCGGGCCGACCGCGCAGCAGGAAGGCGACCGCCCGGCGGGCATTGTGACGGCGCCGTTGCCGCGTCCGGTGGACGAGGCGGCGCGGCGCCCGCCGGCGTCCGCACCGATGCCGCCGGAGGTCTCGCGCCGGCCTGCGGCGCGGCCGACGGCGCCACCGGGGTCGTGGCAGCAGCGGCGGTCGTCCGCCGCACAGATCGAGCGTCAGGCGGCCCCGCCGGACTCCGGTCGGTCCGCGGACACGCGCGTCGTCTCCGCGCCCGTCGCCGGACCGGCGGCGGGCTCAACGGCGCCGCCGGGCGCCCCAGGATCGTCCGGCCCCGCCGCCGGGGCCGCAGGGGAAGGGGCAGGGGGCCGAAGCGGCGCGGGCGTAACCGGCTCCGCTTCGGGCGGTGCGCAGGAGGATGCGAGCCGTCCCGCCGCCCGCGTGCCGGTCGTAAGCCCTCCACGGGTGATCTCCACCGGGCCGATGGCCTATCCCGGTGACGCGTTCCGGCTCACGGTGCGGCGACAGGATCTTGGAGCATCTCTCGCGGTCGTAGGGACGGAGGGGACGGTGGCGCTTCGCGTGCTCGTGCTTGCCGACGGCACGGTGCGGGGCGTCGAGGCCGTGGAGTCGTCGGGCGCCGGTGTCCTCGACCGGTCCGCGGTGGAGGCGGTCCGCGGCTGGCAGTTTGCGCCGGCGACGCGCGACGGCGCGCCGATCGACGCGTACGTGACGCTCCGGATACGCTATGTGGTGCGCTGAGGGGCGGGTTCGAGCCGGCCGGCGCGGCGTTCCGCGACCCTGGCCGCGTGCCCGTAGATGGCGAAGAGCGCGAGCGAGTAGCCCACGTCACTGAGCACGGTGTTGCGGAAGAACGGGATCGCGGCGACGTACGACGCCACGAGCCCCGCGAGGGTGTGCGGATACAGCGGTCCCAGCCACTCGCCGAAGTTGGTCACGACATAGAACACGACCGAGGCCGCGACCGAGTACGCGATGATACGTCCCGTGGAACGGCGGCCCCGCAGCGCGCGTCCGAGCAGCGCGATCAGCACATAGCTCCCGTACACCCAGCCGATCCCCGGGTAGAAGCCCAGGACCGCGTCCGACAGCACGAGGGCGGCAAACGGGACGGCCAAGCCAAGCGCTCCGGGAAGCACCGCGCCGCCGAACAACGCCAGGGCATCGATCGGCGCGAAGTTCCACGGGTGCGGAACGATCCTGAGCAGGGCGCCCGCCGCGATGAGCGCGTACGGGAGCGCACCAAGCCAGATCGCGTCGCGGCGTTGTGGTCCTGCGGGTCTCATGCACAGGAGTTCTCCGATGCGCGAGGCGAATCCTCCGCGAGGAGGACGCGGCCCGGTACCATGAATGGAGTCTCCGGCGCGCACATCCGTCCAATCATGTCCTTTGTCTGCGTGATCACGGATCACTACTACACGACGCTCGAGCCCGAGGAGCGGGTGCTGCTTCCGCTCGGCGTGAAGATCGTCGTCGCGGAGTCGCACGACCGGGTGCATCAGCGCGCCGCGCTCGCCCAGGCGGACGCCGTGCTGAATCAGCTGCTGCCGGTCGACACCGAGGCGATCCGGGGGATGCCCCGGTGTCTCGCGATCGTCCGGTACGGGGTCGGGTTCGACACGGTGGACATGGCCGCGGCCACGGAGGCGGGCATCTGCGTCGTCAACGTGCCGGACTACGGCACGCAGGAGGTCGCGTTGCACGCGATCACCCTCCTGTTGGTCGTGCACCGGCGGATCGCCCAGTACGACGGCGACGTGCGCGGGGGCCGGTGGACCCGCGGCCCGGACGTCGTCCCGCCGATCCACCGTCTGGCCGGGCGCACGCTCGGCATTGTGGGGCTCGGCCGTATCGGCAAGACGGTGGCGGGGTACGCGGCGGCGCTCGGCCTGCACGTGCTCGCGTACGATCCGTACATCACGCGCAATGCGGCGATCGACGCCGGCGCCGTGCTGGTGGACTATCCAACGCTGCTGCGGCAGTCCGACTTCGTCACGTTCCATACACCGCTAAGCGAGGAGACCCGGCATCTGCTCGGCGCCGCCGAGCTGCGCCTCATGAAGCCGGACGCGGTCGTGGTCAACACGTCCCGCGGCCCCGTGCTGGACACGGCCGCGCTGGCGCGGGCGCTCCGCGAGGGGCGCCTCGCCGGGGCGGGCCTCGACGTGTTCGAGGCGGAGCCGTTGGGCCCGGACCACCCGCTGCGGAACGCCCCGAACACGATCCTGACGCCGCACGTCGCCTGGTACAGCGAGGAAGCGCAACAGGCGCTGAAGCGGAGCGCGGCCGAGGAAGTCGCCCGTGTCGCGCGCGGCGAGTGGCCGCGGTCCGTGGTCAACCCGGAAGTTCGGGGGACGTCCCGCCTCCGGCCCAAGGCGTAGCGGTCGTCCTCCGGGGGAACTCTCCCCCCTGCTCGCGGCGTTACAATGGAGGAAGACAGGGGTAGATCGTCACTGAGGTGACCACGCCATGATGAAATCGGTGACGGCGGGTCTTGGGGCCCTGACCGTGCTCGCGGTCACGGCGGCGATGACGCCGTCGGGTCTGGCGATGCTCGGTGTGCGTCCATCGCAGACGACCGCGGCAGTGTCGGTGATCGACGATACGCCTCCGCCGCAGCCTGCGCCTGTGAAGGCGCGGCCGCTGGCGCGCGTGGCGGCGCCGGCCGCTCACCCGGTTGCCGCGTCCCGCCCGGTCGAACCTCGACCGGCTCGTGTGGCGCCGCGTCCCGCGGCCGCCGCGCCGGCTTCGCCCGGGCTCGGGCAGGCCGGCATCGGTCAGGGGTTGGGCCAGATCGCCAATATCGCGAACATCCTGCTGAACCTTCCCCAGGTGCTGTCGCAGGCGCACGGGGGCTCGTCGGTATCCGCGCCCGCTCCCGGCGGCGATCCGTCGTGGCTGTCCCGGCGGGCCGGGCATCAAGACGGCGCCGACAACGCGCCGGGCGAGAATCGCCACTGAGATAGCTCGGCAGGCGAGTCGGGAGGACCGAGGGGCCGGGCGCACGCCCGGCCCCCTGACGTTCGCCCGGTCGCCCGCCGACGGTCCACGTCGGGCCTCCATCGAGGGTGTCGTGGCGGGCGCCCTCAACGCCGCGGAGTGACGTGCTACAATACTGTCGAGGTGATCGCGCGTGGCCCTGGTGTTCACGTTTCCCTGCGGGCGGTGCGGCAAGCGGTACAGCGTCTACTATCCCAAGGCGTTTGTCTACTCGGTGTACGGAACCGGGACCCGCGCCCAGGGAGAGCGTGAGGACGCCGAGGAGATCGCGTCCGGCGCCGTGGACGCCGCGCGGAAGCGCGCCGAAACGTTGGGGAACATCTGGCTGGACGTGAGCCAGCAGCCCAAGATCACGTGCACGTGCGGCAAGAACCTCGATCTGAATCTCGCGAATCACCCCCGGGTGCCCGAACGGAAGCGCGCGGCGTCGGTCCGGCAGGCTGGCGTCATCGCGTTCCCAAGCGCGCGCAAGCGCCCCCCGGCTGCTTCGTCCTGAGCTCCAGCACCAGCGGCGCCGGCAGTTTCCCTACGCCCCCGGCAGGAGCGGTGCGACGGGGCCGGCGGCGTCAGCTCTCCGGGGCCGGGGCAGGTCGCGCGAGCACGACCAGACGGGTGATCTTCACGCCGCGCGGGGTCTGCTCCGCCTCGTATTCGACGGGCTCGCCCGGCTCGAGCCGGCGGCGTCCGGCGCGCCTGACCACGCGGCGGTGGATGAAGACGTCGCGCCCCTCGGCGTCGAGCACGAAGCCGTAGCCCATCCGGCTGTCGAACCACTTCACGGTGCCGCGTTCCACAGCCAGCACTATTGGACGGGTTCGTCCCGTCCCCTGGGGGCCCCGTCGGCGGAACCGCACCGCCGCACCGCCACCTTGGGGGCCACCCCGGCCAGGATGAGATCGACCGACGCGGCCACGTCCGTGTGAATCACGAGGAGGTCCCTGCGCGACACCTCCACGACGCATTCGAACGCGGGTGGCTCGGTGCGCTCCAGCACGGTATGCCGTTCGGATCCCCGGGCGGCGGCTTCCTCCGGCGACAGGACGACCGGCCGGGGGCTGCCCACGAGACCGGCGAGGTCGGGGTTGAACACGACGTCGCGCAGCCGCCGCCCGTGCGCGGTGGCCACGAGCTGCACGCCGCGTCGTGCGACCGTGCGGATCACGCGCGCCTCCGCTTCGAACCCGATCTCGTCCACGACGATCGCCTCGGCGCCGTGGTTGACGACCGCCTGCAGCAGTACGCGCGCCTGCAGCTCGTCCGCGGCGCCCGAGTGCGCGGAGTCGGGCAGCGGAATCTGCAGGCGGCGTGCGCCGCCGATCGCGGGGTGCGGGATCTGGCCGTCCCCGCCGATCTCGTTGCTGGTGTCGGCAATCACCGTTCTCCGGCCGAGGTCGTCCGCCAGCATCGCCGCCGCGCTCCGGAGAAGCGTGGTCTTGCCGGCCCCCGGCCCGCCGACGACGAGGACGCTGCGGCGGGCCGCCAGCAGGTCGGCGATCGGGCGCGCCGCGCCGGCAACCGTGCGTCCCGCCCGAAACGTGAAGCCCACGATCTCGTGGTACCGGTCCCGAATGCACGCGATCCGGTGCAGCGTCCGCTCGACGCCCGTCCGGTTGTCGTCCCGGAACCGCGTGACACGCCCGAGCACGTACTGCAGATCGTCGTAGCCGACCTCGCCGGAGAGCGTCAGCTCACGGCGGCCCGTTCGGAGGCGCGCCCGCGGAGGCCGTCCCAGATCCACGACGATCTCTTCGAGCGCCTCGGCGTCGCGGGGGGCGATCTGCCCGACGATCCACGGAGGGACGATCGCGAGCAGCGACTCGATCTCCCCGCCGGAAGGCTCAGGAGTCACGGGTTCGTGGTCGGCGCGAGTCGGTCGACCCCGGCAAACGACGGTTCGAACGTCAGCGGCAGGTGCGCGCCACTCGGCTCGTCAGCGGACGCGACCGGGAAGAGCGAGAGGATCACCTGCACCGACCGCGCGGCGGGCGTGGGCGCCTCGATCACGCCGGTCTCCGTGGCGCCTGGCGGCAGCGTGTCCGGGCGGCTCTGGTCCGCGCTGGCGCGCGCGAGCGCGTACGGCACCAGCCTGCCGTTCACGCGCACCAGCACGCCCGTGGGCCGGATCGCCAGATCGGCGTCGCCGTTGTTCGTGATCTGGTAGCGTATCAGCACACCGTCGGGTACCCGCGCGATCTGGAACACGGCGGTGACGTCCCCGATGGTCTGCCGCGCTTGAAGCAGCGGGGCGCCCGCGGACCGTTCTGCGACCGGGTCCGGGCGCACGGGCCTGGTCGGCATCGGGGCAGGTGAGGCCACGCCGTCCTGGCCTGGGCGGCGTCCGGACGTTGTCCCGGCCGGCGTCGGGGTCGTCGAACCCGGCGGTGCACCCGATAGGGGCACCGGGACCGCCGCGGCGGTGGCTGGCGGCTGCGACGGGCGGGACGCCGCGGCCGCAGACCCGGCCGCAACCGGTGGCGGCAGCGCCGTTCCGGAAGGGCCAGGTGGCGAGGTCGTGTCCGCGGCGACCGGCGGCGCCGATGCGCCCCGCGCGCCGGTGACCACATACACGAGGTCGGCGGTCCGGAGCGCGGGGCCGACCTCGAGGTCCCAGACGGTGGTCAGGTTGCCGAGCCAGACGACCATGTTGGTGGCGCCGGAGGAGACCCGCGGCTGCAAGATCAGATCATAGACGTCCTGCCCGCGCTTGACCGCGGTGGCGGTGACCAATCGCGGATCCCCGATGGCGACGGTGTCGATCCGCCGATCGGCCCGGAGAACGGTGGCGTACCCGGGTTGCAGCCGAAGCGACGTCCGGGTGCCTGAGCCCGCGACGTGCACCGTCAGCGGGGGCGGTTGAGGAGCTGCCGTGGCTGCGGTCGCTGCGAGCGCCAGCCCCAGCGCCAACGCCGCACCCCGGGCGACGGCGCCGCGCGGCTTCATCCCCGTTCCTTCAGGAACTGCTCCATGCGCTCGGTGCCCCACTGCGAGATATTGCGTCCTTCCATGAGCAGCTTGCTCTTCAACCGCCGGATCTTGTCCAGTTCGAGCGGGACCGCGATCGCGGCCAGCATGTTTCGATCGACGCCCTTGAAGAACCGAAGCCCTCCCGTCGCCGGCGGCCGCGTCCGGTGCGACGCCACCTCATCGTCCACCCAGGTGCGGATGACATCCTGCATCTGGCGTCCTTCGAGGATCAGGCGTGCCCGAAATCGACGGTGCAGCTCTTTTGGAACGTGGATGCCCATCTTCGCCTCGCCACGGGCCCGCGTGTCCCCTCCCGGCCGATCGCCTCGACCGTCCCGTGTTTTCCCTCGCATTGGCGGCGCTCCTTGGTGTGAGAGTACACCCATCATAACATATGTCATTCCGAACGTCGCCACATCCAAGGGCAATCCGACGGACGCGCGAGGCGGACGCGACCCGCGGCGGCGCTCAATGCAGCCCGAGCGGCGGCCGGTCCCGCAGCTTGGTCGCGACCTCACGGAGTCGTTTCAACATGTGACCGTGCAGGCGGGCGACCTGCGTGACGATGACCTGAGGGTCCTCGCCGTTCTCGGCGAGGCATTCCATCATGGAGCAGAAGAGGGCCTGGGGCAGGCGGGTCGCGCAGTCGAGAGCCTCTTCGACGGTCAGCTTGCCGGAGCGTTCGGCCCCCTTGACCTGAGCCCACAGCTTGTCAAACAACATGCGCGTCTCCCCGGTAAGTCCTGATCGGGCCACCTGCGAGCGCGGATGAACGGTGCCATCGATCGCTTGCCTTCAGTCGAGTAAAACATGTCTATGCCGACATCCTACAGACGTCGGGCCGTCGGAGCAAGCCACGTCGCAAACTCGCACAATTCACTCTGCCAACGGGACGAAGGACGTTGCGACGCATGGGACGTGCCTGTGCGTGTTGAATTACCGTAGTGTCTCGGATCGGACGCGCGCGACGTGCGGAGTGGATCGCAACAGGAGGGGCTGGCATGCGTGGGAGCACGAACCTCGTGACCGCGGAATGGTTGGCCGGGCGGCTCGATGATCCGGCCATCGTGATCGCCGACTGCCGGTTCGATCTCGCGAAGCCCGACGCCGGCCGGGCCGAGTACGCGCGAGATCACATCCCCGGTGCCGTGTATCTCGACCTCGAGACCGACCTGTCCGCCCCGAAGGCCGACCATGGGGGACGCCATCCTCTGCCGGCGATCGAGTCGCTCGCGCGGTTGTTCGGACGCATCGGCATCGACGGGAGCACGACCGTGATCGTCTACGACGCCCAGAGCAACTGCATGGCGGCACGGTTCTGGTGGATGCTTCGCTACCTCGGTCACGACGCCGTCAAGGTGCTCGACGGCGGCTGGTCCGCGTGGCGGCTCGCGGGCCACCCAACCACGGCCGACGTGCGCCCGGGTGCCGAACGCGTCTTCGTGCCACGCGTACGAACAGAGATGCTCGTGGACATGGTGGGGCTGCGCCGCCGTCTGAGCGGCCGTGCCGGTCGCCTGGTCGACTCGCGCGCCCCCGAACGGTATCGGGGCGAGGTGGAGCCTCTCGACCCCGTCGCGGGTCACATCCCGGGGGCCATCAATCTGCCGTGGACCGAGAACCAAGACGATGGAGGCATGCTGAAGCCGATCGAAGTCCTGCGGCGGCGCTTCTCGGTGATCGGATCGGAGCAGCCCGTCGTGTACTGCGGGTCGGGTGTATCGGCGTGCTCGAATCTGCTGGCGATGGATGAGATCGGGATCAGAAACGCCGTGTTGTATGCCGGCAGTTGGAGCGACTGGTGCTCGTATCCCGAGAATCCGGTGGCCAAGAAAGAGTAGCCGGGCCCCACGGCTGCTGACGCGCGGCGCGCCGGGTCCATCTCG